>NZ_JBNPLL010000061.1:0-224 GCF_050313455.1 Collinsella sp. SGI.180 | reverse complement strand
AACGCGGCGATGGAGGGCTTCTTCGGCCTGCTCAAGAGGGAGTTCTGGCACGGCAGGGACTGGTCGGGCTGGACCCCTGCCCGCTTCATCGAGGAACTCGGGGGCTGGATCGGCCGATACAATACGGAGAGGCGCAGCGATGCGCTCGGCGGCCGCACGCCGGCCGAGTTCCGCGCCGCGCTGGGAAGGGCCGCGTAACGGTCCAAGAAATCGTCCGCAGTCCC
>NZ_JBNPLL010000060.1:0-235 GCF_050313455.1 Collinsella sp. SGI.180 | reverse complement strand
CTTCGACGAGAGGACGCCCACCGGCCGCAGGAAGGGCAACTGGACCCGGGCGCACTGGTCCTGGATCGAGTCGATTAGGTTCGCGGAGGGGGCCGACAACGACGTGCTCGCCTACTACGTCGACGCGGTCAGGCGGGCGGCGGAGGAGAAGGCGAGGCTCGAGGGGCTCGTCGAGGCCGAGGCCCGCAAGCCCAGGTGGAGGAGGAGGGTCGACTCCCTGCGCTGCCTCAAGGGC
>NZ_JBNPLL010000059.1:0-303 GCF_050313455.1 Collinsella sp. SGI.180 | reverse complement strand
ACTCGTCCAGCCTCGTCGCCGTGTCGTCGTACCTCACCGTCGTCGACGCGCCGCAGGCCGTGCACCTCCACCGCTGGGACCCCGATGAGGTCCTGCCGTTGCGCTTGGTCCGACCGCCGCAGTAGGGGCAATAAACGGCCTTCATGGGCACCTCTTCCGAAAGGGTATTTAACGGTTCCGGAAAAGGTTATCTACCTGCGGTAACGATAGGCAACCGGACACACATTCTGTCCGAGCGGTTAAAAGCGGGCACGGAATTTAAACGGCTGAAAAAGGGGCATCGACCTGCGCCGATGCCCCCAA
>NZ_JBNPLL010000058.1:0-330 GCF_050313455.1 Collinsella sp. SGI.180 | reverse complement strand
CCAGAGCTACTACAACGAGTACCCGGACCTGAGGGCCGCCTACGGCACCGATATCTCCAGGTACTACGAGCACTACGCGACGTCGGGCAAGGGGGAGGGCCGCCACCCCTCTGGCTGCGCGTCGATCCGGGGGATGCGTACGACGCTCGGCGGCACGGACTACTCCTGCGTCTACGACCCGGAGTACTATCTCGAGCACAACGCGGACGTCAAGGGCTGCTACACCAAGAAGGCTGGCGCGTTGTCCCTCATTGACGACGCCGCCGTCCTGCGACACTTCGTCGACTACGGCATGGCCGAGGGCCGCCGCGGCAACGAGGAGTTCGACGT
>NZ_JBNPLL010000057.1:0-339 GCF_050313455.1 Collinsella sp. SGI.180 | reverse complement strand
ACAGCCTGGGGGCCCCGCGGTTCGCCATGTCGTAGAAGTCGCAGGCCCTGCCGCATACGGGGCAGCGGCGCTGCTCGCGCTTGTAGGGCCGGACGCTCACGACGATGCGCTCGGCCTCGATGCGCGCGCCCAGGACGACCGTGCGGGCCAGACCGAGGGCGAGAAGTAGTAGACTCTTCATGCGTCACACCTCTTCGGTTGTCTGAATTTGGCTTAGCAATCATAGGCGGATGACGCGGAAACGGCCCCTCCCGGGGCCGTTTCAGTTCCAGATCGTTGTTTTCGCCCGCTGAGCTGGGCCTATGCCGGAATCTCTCCCACAGAAACCACCGAAGAGCC
>NZ_JBNPLL010000056.1:0-451 GCF_050313455.1 Collinsella sp. SGI.180 | reverse complement strand
CCCATGAGGTCGCGCGCGATGAGGTAGAGCTCGCGCCCCGCCTGGAGCTTCGGCCGCGTCGTCGTGTAGCGCTTGACCTGCGAGAAGGCGTGGAAGGTGCATCTCTGGACCCTGGTGCGCGGCCAGGTCTCGCGCACGGCCTTGGCGAACCCGCTCCCGCCGTCGGTGACGACCACCTCGGGCGCCGGGATCGGCGCCATGAGGGCCGACCACGCCCTCGAGTTCTCCGACCTTGCCATGTACCAGGAGACCACCCTCTCGCCGCTGCAGCATATGAGCACCACGAGGTCGCGCGCGACCCAGATCCCGTCGACGTAGAGCACGCGGTGCAGCTCGCCGTCGGGGACGGGCATGGGCCAGACCTCCCAGAACTCGGCCGTCCTGCGCCTGAAGGACCGCCCGCCGCCCGGCATCGCCGCCTGGGAGTCCTTGGAGAGGAGCCACCCGAGGA
>NZ_JBNPLL010000055.1:0-483 GCF_050313455.1 Collinsella sp. SGI.180 | reverse complement strand
TATAGGACAAAATGTGTGTCCCGATAGAACATCCGTTTCCATCCATTAATCCAGCCAGAACGGGTACGGGTCCCTGTGGTGGAGGTCCTCCCACACGGCCCTGTCGCCCCATTCCGGCCCTCCGTCCTCGCGCGACGGCGAGGCGGAGTAGACGCTGAACAGGAAGTCGATGTCCGCGTCGGTCGGCATCGTGGCGAGCTTCTCGCGCGCCGTCCTCGCGTCCCCCGAGTGCGCGTGGCACCACCAGAACACCGCCTTCACGCGCTTGACCGACGTCAGCCCCCGGTGGTTGCGCAGGACGGCCCTCAGCTGCGAGTTCACCCCTCCCTCGATCATGTTGTTGGTCGACGGCAGCGGGCCGGCCTTGGCCAGGGCGGGGTCGAGGTAGGTGAACAGCGTCCCCGCCGACACCAGCGACGACAGCGACGAGCGCGCCCGCCTCAGCCTCTCGTGGGTGTAGACCCTCCTGCCGTCCACCACGGT
>NZ_JBNPLL010000054.1:0-491 GCF_050313455.1 Collinsella sp. SGI.180 | reverse complement strand
GAACCAGAGGGCCCTGGAATCCGACGGGGTCTAATCGACGATCATATATCTCAGACAGACCGTATGACCTCGGTGTTCATGCTGTCCGATGTATACGTATCGGTTATATACCCAAACCAGAATTAAATAGCACCTAGGAGATAGATTGCGACGGCTCCCCTTATAAAGCCTTTACGCGACAAAGGACCCCGCCAGACAGCGCTGGAGCCCCATTAGTGTGCAATCCTAGCCGAAAGACGTGAAACGCGAGAAAAGATTGATTTGTAATCTAAATTGGCAGATCCATCTAGGAAATACGCAACCAGCCAAAGGAGCGTTCCTAAGTGCGGACTGTAAAGAACGAGTCCCAAAAACAGGCCTCGAAAAGAATCAACCCACTTCATATGCTATTGCGACTTCAGAATAAAGAAATCAACTATCTAGAGCCACGGATCAATACAAACGCAAAAAAGGGGGAGGCCGCGAGGCCTCCCCCTTCTCGATTCTCGATG
>NZ_JBNPLL010000053.1:0-569 GCF_050313455.1 Collinsella sp. SGI.180 | reverse complement strand
ACCTATTATCTGCCCCCAAGGGAAACGGCGACCCGTTGTGGTCGCCGTTTTTTATTACCGAAAGCTAGCTGGAGGTGCTTCGTGATTCGATCTGACAATCCACCCGATAATAGCGTGAGCGGGGCGATGTATCTATTTGGCACGGCGCTCTTGTGGAGTTTTATCGGCATCCTCGTTCGCGCCAATTCGCAGTCAGCTCTTTTGATCGGTGCCGTCACGGCAATATTTATGGCGCTCTTTATCCTGCTCGTCGGCAGGCCCGTCCTCCGCGTCAGTCGTCTTATTGTCCTTGTGGCCGTCTGTAACTTCGTAACGGGCACCACGTTTAACTTTGCCAACCAGCTCACGACGGTCGGCAACGCGATCGTTCTGCAGTACACTTCGATGATTTTCGTTATCGTGTATCAATCGCTCGCAACTCGCACGTTGCCCTCGCCTGCGAAGATTGCCTCCGTGGTGGTTGCTTTTACGGGTATGGGACTTTTCTTTTTAGGCGATTTGAGTGCCGAGGGCATGCTCGGCAACCTGCTTGCCGTCATTTCGGGCGCCACCTTTGGGCTGTGTTTCTT
>NZ_JBNPLL010000052.1:0-644 GCF_050313455.1 Collinsella sp. SGI.180 | reverse complement strand
ACAAGCATAATTCCTCCCAATAAGGAATCTCGAACCGTCGTCACTCCCGTCGCGCGCGTTGTTGATATCAATTCCGGGAGTTCGATTCCACGGCTCGAAGCGTACCTGGTGTGCTGCTAACACCCATGCCAGGCACAAATGATTTGATACCAATTATAGGTATGCAGGTTCGCCTTATTTAATACCAGTCGCTCAGCGGGGTGTTTTTTACCGTAAACGGCAGGCGCATCCCATTAGGCACGCTCTTTGTTTCGATGGCGGACAAGCGCCACCAGAAAGCCGTCGCCAAAGGCATCGGATGCCAAGTTGGCCACAATCACCAAAACGATCATCGCCGCGCCCAAGAACTCGTTCCAGCTAAAGACCTCGCCAAAGAGGAGCGCCGACCAGCAGGGAGCGAGCACGACCTCACTCATGCAAACCAAGTTGGCCGCAAACGCGTTGGTGCGCGCAATCCCCTTGGCATACAGCACACTCGCAAGGCCGCTGCAAAAAAGGCCATGCACCAGCATAAGCCCCCACTCAAAGGGTTTCACGGAGCCTAGGTCGCCGGCAAAATAGACGATCGGCAGTATCGAGATGCCGCAGGAGATGAGCGAGGACACCATGGGCGACGCATCGGGGCGAGAGTTCAAAAAGAAACA
>NZ_JBNPLL010000051.1:0-941 GCF_050313455.1 Collinsella sp. SGI.180 | reverse complement strand
CCGCATCGGCATCGACGAGACGTCGTACAAGAAGGGCCACAAGTACGTCACGGTGGTCGTCGACCACGACCGCGGCTGCCTCATCTGGGCGCACGAGGGCACCGGCAAGGACGTGCTCAACCTGTTCCTCGACGAGCTCACGCGCGAGCAGAGGCGCGCCATAGAGGTGGTGACCGCCGACGGCGCGAGGTGGATAAGGCAGCTGGTCAAGCGCCGCTGCCCCAACGCGAGGTGGGTCATGGACCCCTTCCACGTGGTCCAGTGGATGAACGACGCGCTCGACGCCGTGCGCTGCGAGGAGTGGAACGCCGCCAGGGCCGCCGCCAGGGCCGCCAGGCCCAGGCCCGAGGGCAAGCGCGGCAGGCCTGCCAAAGGCGAGCTGCCGCCCGAGGAGGTCAGGGCGCTCGAGGAGGAGGCGGCCTCCATCAAGGGCAGCCGCTACGCGCTCGTGAAGAACCCCGAGGACCTCACCGACGGCCAGAGGGCGAGGCTCGAGGCGCTCAAGAAGAGGGCCGGCTCGCGGCTGGTCAGGGCCTGGGAGCTCAAGGAGGACCTGCGGGCCGTCTTCCGGGCAGCCGACGGCTCCGAGGCCGCCGAGCTGCTCGACGACTGGATGCACAGGGCCGCCTACTGCAAGATCGCCAAGGTCGTCGCCGTGGAGAAGAAGGTGCGCCGCCGGCGCGACGACATCATCGCCGCAGTCGAGCTCGGCATCAGCAACGGGCGCGTAGAGGCCATCAACAACAAGATCAAGGTGACGGTGAGGATGGGCTACGGCTTCCGCAACACCGACAACCTCGTGGCCCTGCTCATGCTCAGGTGCGGCGACTGCCAGCCCCAGCTCCCGGGTCGCCCGGTGAAGGCGAGGAAGAAGGGCGTGAAGGGAGCGAAGAGCGTTGCTGCCTAGGCTAGCCCCTTGTCACACAAACTACCGAAGCCTC
>NZ_JBNPLL010000050.1:0-987 GCF_050313455.1 Collinsella sp. SGI.180 | reverse complement strand
GAGACCGGCAAGAAGATGACCGCGCTCGCCGACAAGGTCGCCGACGAGGGCTACGACGCCGTGTTCCTGATGGGCGTCGGCGGCACCTGGGACGAGCTCATGCAGCTCGAGTACCTCATGAACAAGTTCGGCGACCGCGACCTCGAGGTCTACCTGATCCACGCCGCCGAGTGGAACGCCATGGGCCACAAGCGCATGACCGAGAAGTCCGTCGTGCTCACCGCCTCCGAGTCCGGAACCACCCCCGAGGTCCTCGAGGCCGTCAAGAAGATGAAGGACATGGGCGTGCGCGTCTACGCCATGACCAAACCCGAGGGCCCCATCGGCCAGGCTGTCGGCGCCGAGAATTGCGTCAAGATGGCTTCCGATCACGGTAACGGCGGCTGCGAGATGGGCTACTACCTCGCCGACTGCTTCGGCCTGCGCCTGCTCAACCGCCGCGGCTGCTTCCCCAAGTTCGATCTGTTTATCGAGCAGACCAAGGATATCTGGAAGGACATGCTCGATATCCGCAAGCGCTTCGAGCCGCGCGCCGAGGAGCTCGCCAAGAAGTACGCCCTGGCCCCCTACACCATGTTCATCGGCTCCGGCGCCCTGTGGGGCGAGACGATCCTGTTCTCGATGTGCATCCTGGAGGAGATGCAGTGGAAGCGCACCCGCTACATCACCTCGGCCGACTTCTTCCACGGCACCCTCGAGCTCGTGGAGCCCGGCGTCCCGGTCTTCCTGTTCATGGGCGAGGACGAGAACCGCAAGCTCGACGAGCGCGTCCGCGCGTTCCTGAACCGCGGCGTGACCGGCGACACCGACATCAACGTCATCGACACCGCCGAGTTCGCGATCCCCGGCCTTGACGACGAGTTCCGCGTCATCGTGTCTCCGTGGATCCTTTCCTCGCTGATCACCGATCGCCTTGCCGCTTACTACGAGACGGTCACCAAGCACAACCTCAACTACCGTCGCTACTATCACCAGTTCGACTACTAA
>NZ_JBNPLL010000049.1:0-991 GCF_050313455.1 Collinsella sp. SGI.180 | reverse complement strand
TAGCAGGCCGAGCGCGCCAGGTCCATCGCCCTCCACAGTGTTAGCGCCGGGCGATTTTAGCCGCTAATAGTCAAACTATTTTGACCAATCCCGGTCACCGAATAATGGCCACCGTGCCTCCCCGCCGCCACTACGCTGGTGGTGCCAACACGCCGGCGTTAGGAGGACCATTGAGGTGAACGAGAGACACGATGACCTACAGGAAATTATAGACGCGGCGCTCCGGGAGATGGCCGCGGAGGAGGGCGACGGGTTCGACCCGCAGACATGCAACCTCGCGGAGTTCTGCAGGAGGACGGGGCTCACCCGCTCCCGCGCGAGGACGGTCAGGGCACACGGGTTCAGGGCCCTGCCCCACGGGAACAGCGGGAGGAGGGCCGCGCCGGGCGTGCTCGCCGGCCACACCGGCCTGGTGGACGACCTCCTGCGGAAGGGCGTCACCAACTCGCAGGTGATATTCGAGCGGCTGCTCGGCCAGGGCTACGCCGGCGGCCTCACCACGGTGAAGACCTATATCGCCGCGCACCGGGACCTCGTGCCCGCGAAGAGGCGGCAGGTGGCCCCGCAGGGCTGCCGCGGGCAGCGCTTCAGGACGGCGCCCGGAGAGGCCTACCAGATGGACTGGGGCTTCGTCGCGGTCGAGCGCCCCGGCGGCGAGCGGGCGCGGATCGCCTGCTTCGCCATGGTCTGCCACCATTGCGGGAGCGCCCACGTCGAGTTCTTCCCGAACGCGCGCCAGGAGAACCTCCTCATCGGGATGCTGCACGCGTTCTCGGCGCTGGGCGTGCCCGCGACCGTGCTCACCGACAACATGAAGAGCGTGGTCGTCCGCCGCGATGCCGACGGCCGGCCCGTCTGGCAGGCCGACTACGCCGAGTTCATGGGCGTCGTCGGCTTCCGCACCAGGTTGTGCAGGCCGCGCCACCCCTATACGAAGGGCAAGGTGGAGAGACTCGTCCGCTTCGTGAAGGGGAACTTCCTCGCGGGAAGG
>NZ_JBNPLL010000048.1:0-1057 GCF_050313455.1 Collinsella sp. SGI.180 | reverse complement strand
GTCCGGGCTGCAGCCCTTGGCGGACATGCTCCTGGCGAGGCCGTGCCCCTCGCAGATCGAGATCCAGCCGGGCCAGCGGTAGTGGCCGCCGCGGTCGGAGTGGATGACGGGGCGCTCGCCGGGCGCGAGCAGCGCGCAGGCGTCCTCGAGCGTCGAGTTGGCGAGCGCGGCGTCCGGTCTCTCGCCGGCCCTCCACGCCACGACCGAGGAGTCGAAGCAGTCCCTGATGGCCGACAGGTAGACCTTCCTGCCGGAGGGCAGCCTGAACTCGGTGATGTCGGTGAGCCACAGGAAGTTCGGCAGGGCCGAGCGGAAGTCGCGGCGCACGAGGTTCGGCGGGGCCGGCGTCGGCTCGCCCGCATAGGAGCTGTAGGGCCTCCTCTTCCTCCTCATCCACCTGGGGACCAGGCCCTCCTCGCGCATGATGCGGAGGACGACCTTCTCCGAGGCGCGCACGGGCTCGTCGAGCTCGCGCAGGCGCGCCGTCACGAAGCGGTACCCCCGCGCCCCCTCGCCGTCCTCGGTGAAGATCCTGCGCACGAGCGCGCGCAGGGGCGCGCGCCGGTCGGGCCTCGCGATCGCGCGGCGCTGGTACTCATAGGAGCTCTTTGATATCCCCAAGGAACTCGTGAGTTCTCTCAAGGACCACTTCCCGCACGGCCTCAGGCGGTCTATCACCAGGGTCTTCTCCCTGTTCGACATCCCGTCGAGGCTCCCGGCTTTTAAAACGTCCTGCACCGCCCTCAGCACCGCGTTCTCGAGCCTGAGCCGCTCGATCAGGGCGTCCTTGTCCTCCGGGTCGATGTCGGGGTAGTCGGGGCCGTCCCCGACGAGTCGCGGCAGGTCCATTCCTCCACCGGCCCTTCCCGCGGGCTTGCGCACGTCCCTGATCCAGCGCCAGACGGACGTCTTGCCGGGCCCGCCGAGTATCTCGGTTATCTCCATGACGGTGAGCCCGGCGCCGCGAAGCGCCCTGGCCCTCTCCACCATTCTCCTACTGTATGCCATGCGGACTCCGTTCCGGACCTCAACGGTCCAACTTTTTGTCCGCAGTCCC
>NZ_JBNPLL010000047.1:0-1072 GCF_050313455.1 Collinsella sp. SGI.180 | reverse complement strand
AGAAAACGGGTGCGGGAACGTGCCGGGCTATTGAGAGGAACACAGAATGAGACAGTACATCATCGCCAGCCATGCGCACTTCGCTACCGGCATCAAGGAGAGCGTCGAGCTGCTCTCGGGCGCTCGCGACAACGTTCACGATCTTTCGATGTTCGTCGATGGCCGCATGGACGTGGCCGAGGAGGCCCAAAAACTGCTGGCAGGCATGTCTGCTGACGATGATGTCGTTGTCTGCACCGACCTCTTTGGCGGCAGCGTCAACAACGAGTTCACCAAGATCGTCCAGACGCGTCCCCGCACGTACCTCGTTACCAACATGAACCTTCCTCTCCTCATCCAGTTGCTGTTCTCTGACGAGTCGGCGCCGGTTGAGGAGACGATTCGCGCCATCGTCGCTGCGGACGATACGCGCGTGAAGTTTGTCAACGATCTTTTGGTCGATGACGACGAGGAAGAAGAGTTCTAATCCGTAGCACCTACTGACACGCCGTAAGACGGCACAAGACCTTTGGGGGGTCACATTATGATTCAGCTACTTCGCGTTGACCATCGCCTGCTTCATGGCCAGGTCGCAGTTTCCTGGGTTCAGGGCCTTGGCTCCAACTGCATCTTCTGCGTGGGCGATAAGGTCGCTAATGACCCGGTGTGGAAGACGACGCTCAAGATGGGCAAGCCTGCCGGCTGCAAGCTCGTCATCAAAGATATGGAGCATGCAATCGAAGCTATCAACTCGGGCGTGACCGACAAGTACAAGATGATCATCTGTGTCGCCACTATTGCTGAGGCAAAGCAGCTTGTTGAGGGCTGCCCGCAGATCAAGTCGGTCAACCTGGGCAACACCAAGCCCAAGGACGAGAAGCGTCCCGATGCGCGTCAGGTCTCTCGTCAGATCTTCCTGACCGCGGCCGAGGAAGCCGATGTGCGCGAGATGCTGGATCGTGGCGTTGAGGTCGAGATTCGACCCCTGGCCGATGACCCCAAGGTTGACTGCGCCAGCGTGCTCTAGGCGTTCAATTTCGAAGAGTCTGAGCTCTTCGTAGTGTCCTATTAGGAAAGGGGGATATATGCTTAC
>NZ_JBNPLL010000046.1:0-1082 GCF_050313455.1 Collinsella sp. SGI.180 | reverse complement strand
GCTTGAATCTTCACTCTAAATGCAACGCATCGCAGCGAACAGCGGCCCACGGCCCTCGGTAGAATGGTGTTTGCCTAGAACATCATACGAAAGAGGGGACCATGGGCCACCACATCCATCTTACACTACACGAGCGCGAGGACATCATGATCATGCGCCGGGACGGGAAGGGCGTCTCCGAGATCGCCCGCGCCATAAGGCGCGACAAGTCGACCGTCTCCCGCGAGCTGAGCCGTAACTCGTGCGCCCGGTCCTACCGCGCCTCGACCGCCCAAAGGCGCTACGACGAGCGCAGGAAGGCGTGCCGCCGACGGGCCATCCTCGACGACGGGCATGTGTTCGACCTGGTCAGGGAAAAGTTCCTGGAGCAGCAGTGGTCCCCCGAGCAGATAGAGGGGCGCCTCGCCTTGGAGATGGGCAGGAGCCCCGTGAGCGACACCACGATCTACCGCGGCATACACGCGGGCAGGTTCGACGGCTGCATCGGCGGCCGCAAGGCCAAAAGGAGGCTCAGGCATAGGGGCAAGCGCCGCCGGGGGCCCGATGAGCGCCGCGGCAGGATCCCGATCACGCACGAGATCTCCGAGCGGCCGCAGGCGGCCGAGCTCCGCAGCGAGCCCGGGCATTGGGAGGGGGACACGGTCGCCGGCAAGGCGGGCGGCGCATGCCTGCTGACGCTCGTGGACCGCAGCGACGGCTTCCTCGTGGGCGGCAAATGCCGGCGCAAGACGGCGGAGTGCGTGCGGGCGAGGATGCCGTCGTCGCTCGCGGGCCAGCCCCTGGCGTCGGTGACGCTGGACCGGGGCAAGGAATTCGCCGCCCATGCCCAGGTCACCGACGAGATCGGGGTGGAGTTCTACTTCGCCCTGCCCCACCATCCATGGCAGCGGGGCACCAACGAAAACACCAACGGGCTCCTGCGGGAGTACTTCCCGAAAGGCGAGTCCTTAGACGATGTCAGCGAAAGGCGGGTGCTGGAGGTGTACGATAAGCTCAACCGCAGGCCGCGCAAACGCCTGGGCTACCGAACACCGTACGAGATTCACTACTCCGAGGTGTTGCATTTGATTTGAAGATTCAAG
>NZ_JBNPLL010000045.1:0-1217 GCF_050313455.1 Collinsella sp. SGI.180 | reverse complement strand
TGGATTGGCTACACTGATGTGGACAGTTCCGGGAGGGGCGCAGGAGACGGGAGGGCCGTATATGAGGGACCCCAGGCACCCGAGGCATTTCACCGACGAGTTCAAGAGGCAGATAGTCGACCTCTACAACGCCGGCAAGCCCAAGCGCGAGATCATGGACGAGTACGACCTCGGCAAGAGCACCGTGGAGAGGTGGATCAAGTCGATAAACGCGACCGGCTCGCCGCGCGCCGCGGACAACCGCACGCCCGAGCAGAACCGGATCCTGGAGCTCGAGCGCGAGAACCGCAGGCTCCGGATGGAGGTCGACGTCTTAAAACAAGCGGCGCTGATATACGCTCGAAAGTGAGGGCCATAGCGGCCAACGAGGGCCGCTACCCCATATCAGCGCAGTGCAGGCTCCTCGGCGTCGCGAGGTCGACGTACTACTCCATGCGCTCGCGGGCCGACCGGCCCGCCGCGCCGGACCCCGCCGCGCCGGCCGTGGTCGCGGCCCACGCCGCCAGCAAGGGCCGGTACGGCTCGCGCAAGATAAAGGCGTCGCTCGAGAGGTCGGGCGTCACCGTCAGCCGGCGCCGGGTCTGCCGCATCATGAGGGAGAACGGCCTGGTCAGCGCATACGGCAGGAAGAGGTTCAAGGTGCACCCCGGGGCGGTCAACGAGGCCGACGTGCCCAACGTCGTCGCGCGCGGCTTCGGCGGCAGGGCGCCGCGCACCCATATATGCAGCGACCTGACCTACGTGCGCGTCGGGGCCTCGTGGAACTACGTCTGCCTGCTCGTCGACCTCTACAACAGGGAGATCGTCGGCCACTCCGCCGGGCCCAGGAAGGACGCCCGGCTGGTCAAGTCGGCGTTCGCGACGCTCTCCTTCCCCATCTCGGACATCGAGGTCTTCCACACGGACCGCGGCAGCGAGTTCGACAACGCCGAGATCGACCTGATGCTCGAGGCCTTCGGCATTGAGAGGTCGCTGTCGGCCAAGGGCTGCCCCTACGACAACGCCGTCGACGAGTCGACCAACAGGATACTGAAGGCCGAGCTCGTCCACCGCGAGACGTTCGGCACGACGCGCGAGCTCCGGGCCAAGCTCTCGGACTACGTGCACTGGTACAACAACTTCAGGATCCACTCGACGCTGGGTTACATGTCTCCGGTCGAGTTCAGGGAGGCGGGGCTGTCCCTCCCGGAATCGTCCAAATAGGTGTTGCCAATCCA
>NZ_JBNPLL010000044.1:0-1429 GCF_050313455.1 Collinsella sp. SGI.180 | reverse complement strand
GGAAGGTCCTTCACCGACCTTGACGCCCTCAACCGGGAGGCCGCCCTCTGGTGCGCCGAGCAGGGAGGCCGCTGGCGGCGCGCGGCGGCATGCGTCCCGATGCGCGAACACGAGGCGGCGTGCTCAGCAAACACCAGGCCGCTCGAGGTCACGGCCGAGGTCGAGCGGTACCTGTGCCCGCGCCGGAAGATCTCCTTCGACGGCTTCGTGAGCTTCGAGGGGCACCGCTACGGCGTGCCCTACTGGTACGTCCGTCGCGAGTGCAGGGTGAACCGGGAGGGGCGCGTGGTGCACATATACAGCGACGACCTCTCCCGCGAGCTCGTCGCCCACGCTGTCGGCACCGGCGCCGACAGCTGGTGCGAGGGGCAGTGGGAGACATCGCCGGCGCAGCCCGAGGAGCTACCGACCCAGCCGGTGGGGACCGTGGTCGAGCAAATCGCCCCGCCCAGGACGAAACCCGGTTTCGAGAGGTTCGACTTCGGGAGGGCCGAATGATGGCGGGCGCGGGGGCGAGCCCCTACGAGCTCGCGAGCGACGCCGCGTCGAGGCTCGGGATCGCCGTCGGGGCGGAGGAGCTCGCGACCCTCGCCTCGGACCTCGACCTCGGCGACGGGGAGATGGCCGCCGTGGCCGCCACCTTCTCCTACCTTGCGGAGAAGAGGAGGCTCGCCTCCATCGAGACGCTGCTGAGACTGAGCAGGCTGCCCAGGCGCGAGCCCAAGACCTTCGAGGGTTTCGACTTCTCCAGGATCCAGGGCCGGGACGCGGCCGCGCTGGGCAAGCTCCCGTCGCTGGCCGACCTCTACGCGCACCGCAACGTCGCCTTCGTCGGGCCCGGCGGCATAGGGAAGACGCACCTCGCACAGGCCTACGGGCGCGAGTGCTGCATGCGGGGGCTCAAGACCTACTACATAAAGGCGACCGAGCTCAGGGACAGGTTCCAGAAGGCCGTCCAGCGGGGAAACACCTCGCGTGTCGTCTCCTCGCTCGTCAAGCCGTCGTGCCTCATCGTTGACGAGGTGGGAAGATGTGTCTACGACAGGCCGTGCACCGACCTGTTCTTCGATGTCGTCGACAGGCGCTACGAGAAGGAGGGGCCGAACGCGATGGTCCTTACGAGTAACATCGCCCCGAGCGGGTGGGATGAGTTCTTCACGGGCGACGACACGCTCCTCTGCGCCCTCGACAGGCTGTTCGACAAGGCGTCGGTGTTCGTGATGCGGGGCCCGAGCTACCGCGGCAGGGGGCTTGACACCTACTCGGTGGAGGCCGTCCCCCAGGCGGTGAAGGTGAGGGGGATCCAGCCCGAGGGGATGTAGGAATGCGATAGGAAAGTCATAGATGCGGGCGTGTTGGCTAAAATGGGTCGGCCGGGATTGGTCAATCTCGGCCGACTATATTTGGCTAAATTATTCCGACGCTAACA
>NZ_JBNPLL010000043.1:0-1434 GCF_050313455.1 Collinsella sp. SGI.180 | reverse complement strand
ATTTCTTGGACATGAGAAATGGGAGGCTTTTTATGCGTGTCGACTTGAGGGTGAAGCACGACATCGAGGCCAGGAAGGCGGCGATCGGGCTCTTCGAGCGAGGCCACGGCTCCGAGTCGGCGGCGAAGGCGCTGTCGGTCCCGCGCGACACCGTGAGACAATGGCTCTACGTATACCGGTCGTTCGGAAGCGAGGTGCTGCTATCCATGGACGGCAAGCAGACCAGGTACACATACGAGCAGAAGGTCGCCGCCGCCTCCGCCGTCGTCGACGGCGGCATGGGCAAGCGGGACGCCATGGAGGCGTTCGGGGTCATGTCCCTGGCGCCGCTCAAGAGATGGTGCGCGCTCTACCGCGAGGGCGGCGCCGAGGCGCTCAGGCCCAGGCCCAAGGGCCGGCCGAGCGGTTCCAAGGCGAGGCCGCGCACGCGCGAGCAGGAGCTCGAGGAGCGCTGCCGAAGGCTCGAGACCGAGGTGGCCTACCTAAAAAAATTGCGTGCCCTGGTCGAGAGGGACGGACTCTGACCAGGGCGAAGGTCGAGGCCGTGAGCGCCCTGCGCGAAGAGGGGTACGGGCTGGGGTGCCTGCTGGAGTGCGCCGGCCTGGCGAGGTCGAGCTACTACTACGCGCTGTCGCACCCGAAGGCTCCCACCAGGCCCGAGCTCTGGGAGGCCGCCGCCGAGATATTCTCGCGCACGGCCAACGGGTGCGGCCACAGGCAGATCGCCATGTGCCTGCGCGCCGAGCAGGGCGTGCGCATAGCCTACAAGACCGTGCTGAAGATGATGCGCGAGATGGGCATCAGCTGCGGGATCCGCCGCGAGACCGACTACCACAGGTACAACTCGTACAGGGGCAAGGTCGGAAAGACCTTCGAGAACGTCATCGGGCGCGACTTCGCCGCCGACGGGCCGTGGGAAAAGATGGGCACCGACGTCACCGAGTTCAAACAGCCCTGGGGCAAGGCCTACTTCGCGCCGGTCTACGACTTCGGCAGCAAGGAGATCGTCGCCTGGTCCACGTCGCTGCACCCCAACATGGCTCAGCAGCACGAGCTGCTCGACCAGCTCGTGTCCAAGAAGCCCAAGGGCTCCAGGCCGATCCTGCACTCGGACATGGGCTGGCAGTACCAGCAGGCCGGTTGGTGCAGACGGTTGGAGGAGGCCGGCGTGGTGCAGAGCATGTCCCGGAAGGGCAACTGCATCGACAACGGCGCGACGGAGCAGGTGTTCGGCCACATCAAGGACGAGTTCTTCCGCGGAAGGACGTGGCCGGACTTCGAGTCCTTCAAGGCGGACCTCGACGACTTCGTGGTCCATTGGAACACGAGGAGGCGCCAGGTTAAACTGAAGGGACTGACCCCGGAGGAGTTCCGGAGACAGTCCCTTGCGGCGTAGTTCTTATTTAAGCCGTCCAAGTTTTGGGGTGCAGTTCA
>NZ_JBNPLL010000042.1:0-1544 GCF_050313455.1 Collinsella sp. SGI.180 | reverse complement strand
ATAGACGTTCTTGCCGTCCTCGACGTAGCCCTCCTGGCTAAAGTGCATGATCTCGATCTTCTCGGTTTCCTTCATGGCTTTTCCTTTCTGTCCTGCACGCGAATCTATACATCGCGTTTCTTTTCGATACCAATTATAGACATACACCCAACGTGTTTTTAATACCACTTTTCAATCTGTTCCAATCCTCGGTGAACGGTCGAAATTCTCTGGTGAGTGGTATTAAATTAGAATTTGATGTATAGCTAGCGCCCCCGGCGTCTCCCTTGTGTGACAAAGAACAGCGTTCCTACCAGCGCAATAATGGTCGATGCTCCAAACAGTACCGTCTGGACGCCCAAAGCCTCCGCCAAAAACGGAGCTGCCAGCAGCGGCAGCACGCCGGCGCTCATCAGGCCAAAACGCACAAAGCCGGTAATGCGTCCCAGGTATTTGATGTCGGCGCGCTCCTGAATCAAGATCATCTGCAGCGGTTCCAGGAATCCCCAGGCCAGACCGTTAATCGCTTGACCGATAATCGCGACCCCCAGCATATCGGTGCCCACGTACACCATGGACCCAATGCCCACGGCCATGAGCGCGCCGAGCAGCAATCGCAGGTTGACATGGCGAGCAGAAAGCTTGGTCAGGATGAACGCGCCCACCGAGGAAGTGAGGCCCACGACCGAGGACAGCCAGCCCAGCCAGACGATATCCACGTTGAGCACATCGCGGTAGAACAACGACTCCAGCGAATCGAACGCGCCAAACGCAAAGAAACCCAAAAAGCCCGAGATAAAGATGAGGCGCAGGTCGTGGTCGCGAAACGTAAGTCGCGCGCCCTCGGCCATGCCGCCCAGAATACCGCCCTTCGGCTTCTCCCCTTTTGCAGGAGCAACACACTCGTGACAGCCCAAGGAGAGCACGGCCGCCACACCCATCATGCCCGCCATGAGCAAATAGACCGATTGCGTGGCAAAACAGCTCACGATGGCACCACCGAGCAGCGGGCCAGCGGTATAGGCGATATTGCTGTAGAACACCATGAGACCGTTCACGCGGGTACGGCCCTCGGTGGTCGACTCCAGGTATCCCGGAAACGCATGCGTGCAGGTGTTGATAAAGCCGCCCGCAAGTCCCAAGACGCACGCGGCAAACACAAGCCCGGGGACAGACAACGGCGCTAACCCCACGCCAAGCGATAGCACTGCCGTAATCACGCACGTCACAAACGACGTCCGGCGCGGTCCAAAGCGGTCGATGACCGAGCCCGACACCATATTGCCCACCGACGTCATAAGATTGCGCACGAGCGTAATGGCGGCAACCAAAAAGGCCGTGCCAGCCAGATCATACGTGGCCGCACCGATAAGCCCCAAAAAGTAGACCGCGTTGTTGGCGCACCACTGCAGGGACTCAATAAGAATCAGCCTGACCTCTGCCGGCGTCAGGCGCATTGCTTCGCGATCCTTCGCGAACATACGAACTCCTTCTATACAAAAAGGGGATGGAGGGCATAGGCCT
Organism: Collinsella sp. SGI.180; assembly: GCF_050313455.1. Classification (NCBI taxonomy): domain Bacteria; kingdom Bacillati; phylum Actinomycetota; class Coriobacteriia; order Coriobacteriales; family Coriobacteriaceae; genus Collinsella; species Collinsella sp. SGI.180. The sequence goes on along the minus strand of NZ_JBNPLL010000042.1, from coordinate 41 downwards.
GCTCCATCCCCTTTCCAGGTTGCAACGAAAATCTATGCAGC
>NZ_JBNPLL010000041.1:0-1587 GCF_050313455.1 Collinsella sp. SGI.180 | reverse complement strand
CGGGCCCTTACGCCAGCACGCCGAAGAACGCGCCGATGATGCCCACGACCATGGTGGCCACGATCAGCACCATGGGGTTGATCTTCTTGGACAGCAGCCAGTAGTACAGCCAGAAGGCGATCATGCCGAGCATGCCGGGCATGATGCCGTCCAGGATGTCCTGGAGGGTCTGGGCGTCCTCGCCCGAGCCGATGGCCACCGGGATGCTGGCCCAGAACATGTCCTTGCACATGGCGCCCACGACCATGACGCCCACGATGCCCACGCAGGTCATGATCTTCTGCATGAGGCCGGTCCTCTGGGCCTCGTCCAGGAAGCCCACGCCCAGCTCGTAGCCCTTGACGGCGCCCCAGATGCGCAGCGCGAAGCCGGGGACGTTGTAGATGAGCAGGAAGGCGATGGGGCCGAAGGGGTTGCCGGCCTGGCACAGGCTGATGCCCACCGCGGCGGCGACCACGCGCAGCGTCGACAGGAAGATGGAGTCGCCGATGCCGGACAGCGGGCCCATGAGGGCGGCCTTGACGTCGTTGACGCTCTCGGGCTCGATCTCGCCGCGGGCGACCTTCTCCTCCATGGCCATCGCGATGCCGCCGACGAACGGGGCGAACTGGACGGTGATGTTGAAGAACGCGCAGTGGCGGTGCAGGGCCTCGGCGTAGTCGTCGGGGCGGCCGGCGTAGATCTTCTTGAGCATGTTGGCGACCATCAGGCAGAAGGCGATGTTCATCTGCTTGTAGTAGGTCCAGGAGAACTCCATGCCCAGGGCGCCGACGTTGACGGCGCTCTTGACGAGGTCGGAGCGCGTGATCTTGTTCTCGGGACTAGAAGTCATCGTCCTCATCCCCTTCCGCGGAGAGCTGGGGCTGGGCTCCGCCCAGGCCGAGCAGGTCGAACTTGTCGATGCCGATGATGATGGCGATCAGGGCGACGCCCAGGACGGGCACGTTGGCGTAGGAGCACAGCAGGAAGCCCAGGAAGTAGAAGGGCACGAGCTGCTTGGTGAGCACCAGGCGGCCGAGCATGGCGAAGCCCATGGCAGGCAGGATGTTGGCGGCAACGCCGCAACCGTCGATGATGAAGGGCGGGATGAAGTCGAGCAGGCCCTGGATGGCGTCGGAACCCAAATAGAAGGCGCCGCCGCACAGCAGGAAGTACTCGACGCAGCCCCAGATTCCAATTCCCCAATGAACGGCGTAGATGCCTTTAAGGTTTCCCTTGAGGGCGAACTTGTCTGCCATATCGACAAACACAGGGAACAAGGCATCGGTAATGTTGCCGATCGTCAGCGCAAGGACGGCGATAGGCATGGCGAGCGCGATGGCCGTCTCGGTACCCTGACCGAGCTGAATGGCAAACGCGCAGGCGAGCACGCCGCCGACGGTTTCGTTAGGCGGCACGTAGGCGCCGATGGAAATCGAGCCCATGAACAGCAACTCCAGGCTGGCGCCAACGGCAAGGCCAGTCTGCAGGTCCCCCAGCACCAGGCCCACGAGCGGGCACAGGACGATGGGGCGGAACGCGTAGAGGGTGCCGAGCTGGTAGTCGAGGCATCCAAACGCTCCGACTAAGCCGACGAGGATTGCTTGG
>NZ_JBNPLL010000040.1:0-1783 GCF_050313455.1 Collinsella sp. SGI.180 | reverse complement strand
TGCGCGTCTCATCCGGTCCGACCGGGCCGCGCGGCAAGGAGATATATTGCCAGACCGCGAAGCGATGTGGGACGTCAATTCCACTCTTCATAAGTCCTACACAATATATCGCTTCCTATATAAGTAATAGAAAGGCTGGTGCAGAAATACTGCACGTATCAGATGATGACCCTTCGGTTAAGAGATATATAAAGATCGGTCACCTGTAAGTGTCTATCTACCCGCGCTTTTGCTATATAAACCAGCGCCTTAGATAAAAAGAGGGAGCGCCGCGCACAGCGCGACACTCCCCTAGCGATTCAAGAGAATCAATTAGGCCTCGAGAGCCTTCTTGGCGATGGTAGCCAGCTCGTTGAAAGACTCGATGTCCTCGTAAGCCATCTGAGCCAGGACCTTGCGGTCGAGCTCGATACCGGCGACCTTCAGGCCGTGCATGAACTGAGAGTAAGAGATGTCGTTCAGGCGAGCAGCAGCGTTGATACGGGTGATCCAGAGAGAGCGAATCTCGCGCTTCTTATTGCGGCGGTCACGGTACTGATACTGCAGAGAGTGCTGGACCTGCTCTTTAGCATGCTTGTAAGTACGCGAAGCGGCACCGTAGTAACCCTTCGCACGGTGCATAACGGTACGGCGCTTCTTCTTGGCGGCAACAGCGCGCTTAATACGTGCCATGTTCTATCAACTCCTAGACGGTTAAACGAAAAACGGGAACGCTAACTTAGGCGAGACGCGACTTGATGACCTTGCGGTCGGCAGCGGCGATCTCGGTCTCCTGACGGAAGCCACGCTTACGCTTGGTGGACTTCTTGCTCAGGATGTGGCTCTTGAAAGCCTTGGCGCGCATAAGCTTGCCGGTACCAGTCTTGCGGAAACGCTTCTTGGTGCCGCTGTGGGACTTCATCTTAGGCATGAAATACTCCTTAATCGGTTACAGAACACTAGTTACTTAGTATCACTTGCCGCTTTATCCTCATCAAAGGCGCCCTTAATTGGGGCGAGCAGCATAAGCATGTTACGGCCTTCCATCTTAGGCTTGGACTCGACCGTAGCGTAAGGCTTAAGATCCTCGGCGAGACGCTCGAGAACGTTAAGACCCTGCTCCGGGTGAGCCATCTCACGGCCGCGGAACATGATGGTGATCTTAACGCGTGCGCCCTTCTTGAGGAAACGCAGAACGTGGCCCTTCTTGGTCTCGTAGTCGCCAACGTCGATCTTGGGTCGGAACTTCATTTCCTTAACCTCGACCTTGGACTGGTTCTTACGAGCAGCCTTGGCCTTCATGGCCTGCTGGTACTTGAACTTACCGTAGTCCATGACCTTGCAGACCGGCGGCTCCGCGTTGGGAGCGATCTCGACAAGGTCGAGACCCTGATCGTCGGCGACGCGCTGGGCATCGCGGATGGCGAACAGGCCGAGCTGAGAGCCATCGACGCCAATCAAACGGCACGAAGATGCAGTGATCTCGTCGTTGATGCGGGTGTCATCAGACTTAGCTATTTTCCCTACCTCCATTCATAAAAAAATAACCCGGCGCTTTTTTGCAACCAGGTCGTACACATAGACATCCTCGATATGAGGAAGGGAATCTAAGTTGTATGACCAGTCAGCTGCTCATTGGCGCCAAAAGGTGGGAACCCTCGGGTTCCTCTTTAGGGCATTGCGGAAACAACACCTTGGCGATAATAACACGTACCGCTCGTTATCACATTACGTACACGAAAAAGGGGGCCTCGACCCCCTTGAACGCTCTTATGCATGTATGGTGCCCGAGGCGAGACTCGAA
>NZ_JBNPLL010000039.1:0-1995 GCF_050313455.1 Collinsella sp. SGI.180 | reverse complement strand
AACTAAATGACATTTTTTACAACGATATCATCTGCCGTCTTATTCAGACGTTCACCGTTCTCTTGACAGTCTCACGCACTCAATGGATTACTATCTACTTAAGCGTGATACTGCGCTTGACCTGTTTTAGGCGGGCCGTTTTATTGCTTATGAAGGAAGGACGCACATGGCAGATGTTCACGAGCTGCTTGATACTTGGATTGCCAATGTCAAGGATGATGAGCTGCTGACCGAGCTCAACACGATGAAGGAGCAGGGTGACGAGGATGCCATCACCGATGCCTTCTTCCAGGATCTTGCCTTCGGCACCGCCGGCCTTCGCGGCACGATCGGTGCTGGCACTAACCGTATGAATATCTATACGGTCGGCCGTGCAACGCAGGGCTTCGCCGACTATCTCAATGCGACTTTTGAGCATCCGACGGTTGCCATTGCTCGCGATAGCCGCAATAAGGGCGAATTGTTCGTCAAGACGACTGCTGCTATTCTTGCGGCAAATGGTGTCACCGCCCTTGTGTATCCTAAGATTTCCCCGGTGCCTACGCTATCTTGGGCTGTCCGCGATCTTGAGTGCTCCGGTGGCATTTGCATGACCGCTAGTCATAATCCGGCGCCGTATAACGGCTATAAGGCCTATGGCCCCGACGGCTGCCAGATCACTAGCGAGGCCGCCGATGCAATTTCTAAGGCTATCGCCGAGACCGATACGTTCACTGGCGTGAAGTCCATGGACTTCGATGAGGCTCTTGAGCAGGGTCTGGTCAAATGGATCGACGACTCGTGCCTCGAGCGTTATTACGATGCCGTTCTCGCGCGCGGCGTGACCAACCTTTCTGCCGAGGAGATCGCTGGCGCTCCGCTTAAGCTCGTCTACACTCCGCTCAACGGCACTGGCCTCATTCCCGTCACGACGGTGCTCGAGCGCGCCGGCATCACCGATGTCACGGTTGTTCCCGAGCAGAAGGACCCGAACGGCGATTTCCCGACCTGCCCGTATCCTAACCCCGAGATCCGTCAGGCCATGCAGAAGGGAATCGACCTGTGCGAGCAGGTTCACCCCGATCTGCTGCTTGCAACCGATCCTGACGCCGACCGTGTTGGCGTTGCCGTTAAGAATGGTGATGACTATCTGCTGCTGACCGGCAATGAGATGGGCGTTCTGCTGCTCGACTATATCTGCAAGACCCGTGCCGCCCGCGGCGAGGATCTCACCAAGAAGGTCGCGGTTACTACCATTGTTTCTTCCGCCATGGTCGATGCTCTGGCCGAGGAGTATGGCTTTGAGCTCCGTCGCTGCCTGACGGGCTTCAAGTACATCGGTGACATCATTACCTCGCTTTCCGATGCTGGTGAAGTCGATCGCTTTATCTTCGGTTTCGAGGAGAGCTACGGTTATCTGGCCGGCGACCACGTGCGCGACAAGGACGCCGTGAGCACTTCGCTTCTGATTTGCCAGATGGCGCAGTATTACAAGCTCCAGGGCAAGAACCTTGCCGATGCGATGCACGAGCTGTACGAGAAGTATGGCTACTATCACAACAAGACGATTTCGCTGAGCTATCCGGGCGCTGAGGGTGCGGCAAAGATGGCCGGCATCATGGCTGGTCTGCGCGAGAACCCGCCCGCGGAGCTCGCCAGTTCTAAGATTGAGGCCGTCGTTGATTACAACACCTGCGTGAACGGCCTGCCGAAGGCTAATGTCATTGAGTTCGATCTTGAGGGTGGCAACAAGGGTATTGTCCGTCCTTCCGGCACCGAGCCTAAGATCAAGCTGTACATCTTCGCTAAGGGCGCGGATGCCGCCGAGGCTGATGCAGCACTTGACGCGATTGAGGAGTCAGGTCGCAAGCTGTTGGCCTAAGGCTTTGAAAGCCTATTTCTATAGATAGACGAAAAAGGGGATCTCGGAAACGAGGTCCCCTCTCTATTACTGCTAAATACAGCTGAGAATCCCAAACTGTGTAGGAGTTGTGTGCAACCAGATTCCCGCCCCGC
>NZ_JBNPLL010000038.1:0-2447 GCF_050313455.1 Collinsella sp. SGI.180 | reverse complement strand
GAAATCACGAGATAAAAGTTTCGGGTTTCACGACGATTGTTTCGCCTCATAAGCAAAGGCGCCGACCACCTCCAACGGATGGCCTAACTTAGTCATTGCTTCGGTAATCGACTCAAGGAGGCCGGAAAGGAAATGATCGGCATGTCAACTATTCTAGCAATCAAGCAGCGCGCTGCCCGTGGCGACAGCGTCGCCCAGATAGCCAGGGAGGAGGGAATCTCCGAGCCCACGGTGCGCAAATACCGCGACATGGACGACTTCTCCCCTCAGGTCAAGCCCAGGAAGAGGCGCGGTTCGAAGCTTGACCCGTTCAAGGCGACGATAGATCGTTGGCTTGCGGAGGACAGGAAGCGGCGCCCCAAGCAGCGACACACGGCCCAGCGGGTATTCGACCGGCTCGTCGCGGAATGCGGCTACGACGGCAGCTACACAATCGTCCAGGCCTACGTCAAGAAGCGCAAAGCCGAGCTCAAAGGCGCCAAAGACGAGTTCCTCAACCTCGAATGGGCGCCCGGCGAGGGGCAGGTCGACTTCGGCGTGTGCGACTTCAGGGTGCTGGGCGTCATGCGCGAGGTGCACTACCTGGTGGTCACCTTCCCGTTCTCCAACGTGTCGCTGGCGCAATGCTTCTGGGGCGAGACGTCGGAATGCGTCTGCGAGGGCCTGAAGGCCGTGTTCGAGTTCTGCGGGGGCGTGCCCACCCGGTTGGTGTTTGACAACGCCACGGGCGTCGGCAGAAGGGTCGGCCAGGTTGTCAGCACCGCCGACACGTTCACGCGCTTCGCCGCCCACTACGGGTTCGACTTCTCCTTCTGCAACCCCAACTCCGGCCACGAGAAGGGCTCCGTGGAGAATGCCGTCGGGGCCATCCGGCGCAACCTGTTCGTCCCCGTTCCCCGCATCGACAGCCTGCCCGCCTACAACAAGCGGATCCTCGGCAGGTGCCTGGATCGCGCCGGCAAGGACCATTACCTCAAAGGGGAGCCCGAGCGCCAGCTGTTCATGGAGGACTGCGTGGCCATGGCCGACCTGCCGGCGAAGCCCTTCCGCGTCGCGAAGATAGTCACGGCCAAGACCGACAAGTACGGCGACGCGTGCCTCGACGGCAGACACCGCTACCCGCTCGGGCCGGACCACGGCGAGGAGAGGGTGATCGTCGAGCTGGGCGCATTCCGGGTAGCCTTCTACGACGGCGAGGGCACGCAGATCGCCGCCTTCGACCGAGCATACGGGGATGCGCCCACCAAGGCCAGCGACCCCATGTCGCAGCTGGCGCTCCTTTGCAGGAAGCCGGGCGGATGGCAGAACAGCGCCGTCAGGGCGACCTTGCCGAAATCGCTGGCCAGGTCGATGGATTCCATGGGCAGGGCCGACAGGGGCACGATGCTCAGGATGCTTCGCGACGTCAGCGCGGATGCGGGCTACGAGGCCGCGGTAGCGGCGATGGCCGCGCTCGGCGCCGACGGCGGCGTCCCCAGCCGCGCTGACGTCGCATTGGCTGCCGCATGCACGGCGAACGGCCAAGGGTCCATCGCATACGACGACAGCCCCGACCTCGGAATGTACGACGCCGTCTTCGCAAAGGAGGCCTAGCCATGGACATCGAGCAGATGACGAGGGGCCAGATCGAGGCGGAGTTCGCCGCGCTGGCCAGGACCATGTACTTCACCAAGTCGACGATCGCGGCGTTTTCCAAGGATGCCACGCGAGGCCAGCTGGTGGCTGCATGCGAGCTGATCAGGAGCGAGAACGCCACCAGGGAGGAGAACAGGAAGGCAAGGCTCATGAGGCAGGCCAAATTCCCGGCCGTGAAGTCGGTCGCGGACTTCGACTTCGGCGAGGTGTCCTTCCCAGACGGCTACACCGTCGATGACCTGGTGTCATTGGAGTTTGTCCGGCAGGCCCAGGACTTCGTGTTCTACGGAGGATGCGGACGCGGAAAGACCCACCTGTCGATCGCACTGGGCGTGCTGGCGGCCGAGCGGGGCTACAAGGTCAGGTACTTCGAGACCGCGTCGCTGGTGCTGATGCTGAAGGCGGCCGTCGCCGACAACAGGCTCGAGCAGGTGCTTCGCGACATAGCCAAGGCAGACCTGCTGATAATCGACGAGTACGGCTACATCCCGATAGACATCGAGGGCGCTCGGCTGCTCTACCAGGTGATGTCGGCAACGTACGAGACGAGGAGCATGATCGTCACAACCAACATAGAGTTCGGCAAATGGGGCACTGTGCTGGGAGACGCGCACCTGGCCACGGCGACGATTGACAGGATCATGCATCATGGTCGGCTGGTTGAGTTCGGCGGGCAGAGCAGAAGGTTCGAGGAAGCCTTGATGATGGGAAGATCGGACAGTTAGCGAAGAAAGGGTGCGGCACCTTTGCAAAACGGTGAAACCCGAAAGAAATTAGTCGTGAAATCCTAAATTTAGTTGTTGTGAAAAACA
>NZ_JBNPLL010000037.1:0-2471 GCF_050313455.1 Collinsella sp. SGI.180 | reverse complement strand
TGTTTAGGGCAATCTGATTGTTGCTAGTGCGGCACCCATTCTTTTCATCTACGGAAACGAAGAATTTCAGAAAAGGCAAAGGCATGCCGACCAGCTAGGCCTACCGTTGCAATTGCAGCTACCAACTGACAATTGCACAGGAGGCAGGAAGGATGATCAGCATGCCAATGATCGAAAGTATACGAGAGATGTCGAGAAGGGGCCTCTCCAATGCGGAGATACAGCGCAGGACGGGGATATCCCAACCGACGATCCGCAAGTACATCGCGATGGACGATTTCTCGCCGCAGGCCCCGAGCCTGCAATCGCGCCCGTCGATCCTTGACCCTTACAAGCCCTTCGTCGACGAGATCCTGCTCGGCGACCAGCGCGTATGGCGCAAGCAGCGACACAGCGCAAAGCGCATATACGAGCGCTTGCTGGACGAGACCGCCTACGACGGCGGCTACGGAACCGTCAAGAACTACGTGAGGAGGCGCAAGGCCGAGATATCCGCGGCGTCCGACTGCTATATGGAGCTTGTCTGGGCGCCGGGGGAGGCGCAGGCCGACTTCGGCGACGTCGACGTGCTGGCCGGGGGAGAGCGCGTGAGGATGCACTTCCTGGTGCTCAGCTTCCCCTTCTCCAACATGGGCTTCTGCCAGCTCTTCGCGGGCGAGACCAGCGAGTGCGTGTGCCAGGGCCTCCGCGACATCTTCGAGCACATCGGCTGCGTTCCCACCCGCATCGTCTTCGACAACGCCACGGGCGCCGGCAGGCGCCGCGGGCAAAGCGTGACCGAGGCGGACCTCTTCCGCCGGATGAAGGCCCATTACGGGTTCGAGGCGACCTACGCCAACCCCCGCGCCGGCAACGAGAAGGGCAATGTGGAGCGAAAGGTCTACTGGTGTCGCCAGCATCTGTTCACGCCTGCGCCCAGCGTCGACGACATCGAGCTGTTCAACGCGGAGCTGCTCAGCCGCTGCTCGGGCTCGGGTTCGAACCGCCACTACGAGAAGGGGCTGACATGGTCGGAGCTGTTCGAGAGGGACAGGTCGGCGATGCCGCCCCTGCCCGCCAAGCCCTTCAGCTGCATGCGATTCGTCACCGGCGTGTCGGTGGACAAGCGCGGCGACGCCACCGTCGACGGCGGCCACCGCTACCATGTGGGCCACAGACAGGCTTCCGGCACCGTCACCGCCGTGTACGGCGCCCACACCGTCGCGTTCGCGGACGCCGCGGGCGAGATCGTGGCGGAGCACGCGAGGAGGTTCGGGGCCGCGAAGAACGGGCCGGAGGCCGTGTCCCAGCTGGCGTTGCTGGTGAGGAAGCCCGGCGCATGGCGCAACTCGGCGGTCAGGGCCGCCATGCCCGCAGACGTGAGGGCCCATGTGGACGCGCTGGAGTCGGCTGCCAGAAAGGACCTGATCGTGTGCATGCGCAGGTGGTGCAGGGAGAGCTCGGTCGAGGACGTCGGTGCCGCTATCTCCGAGGTGCTGGCCTCAACGGGGAGAGCCAGGCCCTCCGACGTGGAGATGATGCTCGCGAGGATGGGCGGGTTCGGCCTTGGGACGGAGCCCGACGTCGGCCCGGATCTCACTGTCTACGACAGGATGCTCGGAGGTGACGCCGCATGAGCGCGCGAGGCGACCTGGAGAGCGCGGTGAGAAGAGGGTTCAGGGCCGTGATGCTATCCAACCACACTGCGGAGAAGTACGCGTCGGAGTCGACGGCCGCAGAGCTCAGGTTCTTGGCAGGCATGTTCGAGGAGGAGCTCTCCTGGAGAGAGGAGAGCAGGAGGGGGCGGCTGCTGAAACGGGCCAAGTTCCCGGTCCCCAAGACCTTCGAAGGGTACGACTGGTCGAGGGTAAAGGTGCCGGAGGAGATCGGACGCGGGGGCATCGAGAGCTGCAGGTTCATTGCAGACAAGCAGAACCTCGTCCTGTACGGCGGCGTGGGGAACGGCAAGACCCACATGGCCATAGCGTGCGGAACCGCAGCCTGCGCCATGGGGATGACGGTGATGTTCACGACGATCGCCGACCTCGTCGTGAGGATGACCAAGGCCGAAGCCGAGGGAACCTTGGAGAAGGTGTTCAAAGAGGTCGAGAGGGCCGATCTGGTGATACTGGACGAGCTTGGGTACCTTCCCATAAACCAAGATGGCGCCAAGCTCCTGTACCAGGTGGTGAACAAGTGCTACGAGAGGAGAAGCCTTATCGTGACCACGAATCTTGAGTTCAGCAGGTGGGGAAAGATCCTGACCGACGACCAGATGGCGGCTGCCATGATCGACCGAATCGTCCACTACGGCCACCTGGTCGTGTTCGAGGGGCCGACGAAGAGGATGGAGGCCTCGCCTATGGCCCGAAGGGGCTAAGAGGCAAAGCCAAAGAGAGAAAGAGGCACGCCTTTGCCAAACCTGAAACCTTTCCTTGCCACGTGTGAAAAGAACCGCTGCCTCAATTGAAAGCCCGAGCTTGACACAAACA
>NZ_JBNPLL010000036.1:0-2527 GCF_050313455.1 Collinsella sp. SGI.180 | reverse complement strand
TTTCGTCAAGAGGATTTGAGCAAAAAGAGCATCGGAAATTGAGCAGCCTGAGCATCGGAAGCGCGCACGCTTTTTGAGCGGCTAGCCCTCCTGCATGAGGGCATGGCGGACGCGGTAGGACTCGCCGCGGAACTGGACGAGCCTCCCGTGGTGGACGATGCGGTCGATCACGGCGGCGGCCATCTGGTCGTCCCCGAACACCGACCCCCACCTGCTGAACTCCAGGTTCGTGGTGATTACCACCGACTGCCTCTCGTATGCGTCGGCGAAGACCTGGAAGAGCAGCCTCGCCCCGTCCGCGTCGAGCGGGAGAAACCCGAGCTCGTCGATGACGAGCAGGCGGGCCTTGCCGATGAGCGCGGCCTCCCGGTCGAGCCTCCCGTCGTCGCGGGCGCGCCTCAGGCGCATCACGAGCGAGGACGCCGTGAAGAAGCGCGCCTCGAGCCTCCTCTCGCACGCCAGCGCGCAGAGGGCCGACGCCATGTGCGTCTTGCCGGTGCCGACGTCGCCCATGAGCACGAGGTCCTCCCTGCGCTCGACGAAGTCGAGCGCGAGCAGCGACTCACGCCCCATGTCCTCCGGCCACGACACGGCCGACCAGTCGTAGCCGTCGAAGGTCTTGGGCGCCGGCAGCGCGCAGCGCCTGAGCAGCGTCGCGCGCTTCGAGGCCTCGCGGCTGGACCTCTCCGCCTCGAGGTAGCCCGCCAGGTACTCCACCTGTTTCGGGGTGCCGAGCCTCGACCACTCCTCCAGGACGGCGGTGGTGAGCGAGCACGACCGCCCGGCCTCCACGACCCTGCGGGCCAGCTCCTCGCTAGCGGCCATCGGCGACCGCCCCCTTCAGGAACCCGTCGTAGACCGACAGGTCGGCCCCGCCGGCCTCGCCGCCGCCTCCCGCGATGCGCCTCGCCAGCACGTCGACCGTGGCGTCGTCGGGGACGCGGCCGCCCTCGACGACCCTGAGCGCCGCCTCGCATGCCGCCTCGAAGCCCGAGGACTCGCTCGCCCGGCCGATCGACCTGAGCGTGCGCCTCCTGCCGGCGGAGTCCATCCGGTCAATCCCCTCGACGAGCCCCGGCGGCATGTCGCGCCTGATCGTCGACTCCCCGAAGGCCCTCGGCCTGGCGATGATGGCGGGCACGAGCGAGAGGGGGTTCCGGACCGCGGGGCCCTCCCCGAAGGCCCTGGGGAGGGCGGCGACCCGGCGGCCGCGGTCGGCGAGGATCTCCACCGTCGTCGCGCGCATGCCGACGAGCAGGCTCCGCCCGTGCCAGGCGGGCCCGGCGACGTACTCGCGCCCGTCGGCCTCGACGTAGCCGCGCTTGTCGGCGCGGGCGGTGACCCACCTCACCGCGTCGAACTCCACGCCGGGAAGGGCGCGCATGGCGGCGAGGTCCTCCCGGTAGGCCTCCCCGTGCGGCCTGCCGTCGCGGCAGCGCGCCGCCGCGTTGATCCTCGCGCATCCCTCGGCGAGGAACGCGTTGAGCTCGGGGAGCGTGCCGAACGCCGGCACGGGGACGAGGAGGTTGCGCCGGAGGAACCCCACGGCGTTCTCGACGGAGCCCTTCTCGTTTCCCGAATAGGGGTTGCAGTACCGGCTCTCGAAGCGGTAGTGGGCCCTGAACTGCGAGAACAGCCTCGATTCCGTGACCTCGCCGCGTACCATCCTGCCCGCCTCGGTGGCGTTGTCGAGCACCATCGCAGCCGGGGCGCGGCCCCAGCGGCGGAAGATCTCGAGCAGCCCGGCGCACAGGCACTCCGACCTCTGCGACATGAGGGCGACGCACTGCCGGTCGTTCGAGTGCGGGAGCGTCGCGACCAGCAGCTTGAGGTCGAGGGTCCTCCCGCCGACCGCGGCGCGGAAGTTCCCGAAATCGACCTGGCAGGTGCCGGGCGCCCACTCGAGCTCGAGGTACCCCTCTCCGCCCGCCGCCGCCCGGGCGAGCCTGAGCTCGCGGACGAACCTCTGCACGGTGGAGTACGAGCCGCCGTAGCCGCGCTCGGCGACGAGCCTGTCGTAGATCCGCCTGGCGGTGTGGCGCTGCTTCCTCGGGGCCCCGAGGTCGGCCTCGAGAACGCCCGCGACCCATTCCTCGTTGCCCTCGAGCGCGGGCCTGCCCCTCCTCCGGGGCATCGGCGCGGCGGGCGACATGTCCTCCATGTCGGCGTACTTCGCCACGGTGTTCCGGCTCACGTGGAGCATTCGGGCGATCTCGGACCTCGAGCGCCCGGCGGCATCCATCGACCGTATATCATTCACTGTGTCCAGGGGCACGGTCATCTCCTCCATCCTTCCCGGGCGGGCTCGCCAAAGTAACCGCCCGGGGAAACCATACGGCGAGGGCCGCGCCCCCGGTCCCCGGGGCGCGGCCCTCTTGCTTAAACTGCTCAATTTTTCGTGCTCACGGTGCTCATTTCCCAGTGATCACTCGGACCACTTCTTAGTGAACATCAACAGCGGCGTGTGCAGGCGCGTCTACGCCGAGCTGGAGGCCGCGCGCGGCGCCTCGAGGTTCGACGGCGTGCG
>NZ_JBNPLL010000035.1:0-3556 GCF_050313455.1 Collinsella sp. SGI.180 | reverse complement strand
GTAGAGCGCCTTGCCGTCCTCGAGATAGCCCTCCTGGTCGAAATGCATGATCTCGATCTTCTCGGTTTCCTTCATTTGTCTCTCCTTTCTGGGGTTGTCTTCACATCCCCCATGCCAACGGGCATCAAACCCGCTTACATTCCGTAACACTCGGCCGCTTTGGCCTTAAGCGCATTGACTGATTCTTCGTAGCCCTCTGCCTTGACCTCCATTTGCTTGGAGACGGCATCAAGATACGGGTGCACGTCCCATGACTTCAGACGCTCGGCGATCATTGCCGCAATCGTCTGGAAGAACACCAAATTGGGAATTGCGCTGAGCAGCGGAGCCACCTGAGGCACCGCAACCTCGTGAGCCTTACCCCTGGGATGGGCCGTGAGCAGCACCGTTTTTGTCGTAACGTTCGATAGCGCATCGGCGATATTCGCAAGACGCTCCGACCCCTGCGGATCGTCGACGATAAACACCAGATAGCCCGGAACGATCTGCATCTCGGGACCGTGGACGAACTCCTCGCCTTCGTGATGCATGGCAGGAATCTTGATGGTCTCGCTCAGCTTGAGGGCCGCCTCTTCGGCAACGCCATAATTGGGGCCGTTGCCGACGACCATGGCGGGCGTGTGCTCAGAAAGCTCGAGCATGTGGTCTTGGACATATGCCTCGGCGGTCTTGCACATTACGGCATTGGCCTGGATGGCCTCGCGCAGGTCGTCAAGACGCTGGGTGACGCCTTTGGCGTCAACCGTTCCGCGCGCCTGACCGCCGTAAATACCAAAAAGCACCAGATACTCAACGAGAACCTCGACGCCCAGAGTTACAAAGTCCACCGACTCGACGCCCACACCGTAGTCAAGAACGATGTCAGTGTGCTCCTTGATGGGTGCCTCGACGTTTGCCGTGAGCGCAACTGCAGCCATATCGTGTGCGCACATGTAATCGAGCGCCGCAATCGTATTGGTTGAATAGCCGCTCTGCGAGACGGCGATGTTGAGCGCATGCTGTGGATAGGTGTGTTCAAAATCGACGAAGGCCTCGGGCGTCACAACGGACACCTGCATCTGCAGCGCATCTTGCAGGTAATCGCGGGCGCAATCCGCAGCATGGCGCGACGAACCCGAAGCAACGATGCGCAGCGCGTCAAAAGAACCGGACTGGAAAATATCAACGAGCTGCGCTACCAGCTCAGACGAACGCTCGAGGTTCTCTCCCATACGCACATGGGCAAGCTGAACGTAATCGAGCATCTTCATCGTCTCACCTCGTAACAAATCATTAGTATTTGATACCAATCACAGTTACAGGTTACGGCTTTTTGATACCTCTTTGTCGATTAATTTATCCCCTTCGGCGAACGGTCGATTTTGAGCTATGTAAGGTTGTATATACAGTCGGTCAAATTGCCCAAACAGACCGGCTGTTACCGCGCGCGATGCAAAGCCCCAGCTAGTACGTATAGGTGTAGCCGCCCGCATCGCCACGATTGAAGGACTTTACATACTCGATAGCCTGACCGCTCGCGTCATAGCTCACGCATTCCAAAAGCAAAACAAGATCCCCTTGTTCCAAGCCAAGCAAGCCCGCGTCGCGTGCGCCCACCGCCTCGATATCGAGCTTCTCCTGAGCCATGACCGGCTTTCGGCCTAGCATCTCATAGGTCTCGTACAAGCTGAAGACCGACACGTCAATATCTTCGATTGTGGGAAACAGCCGGCACGGGATGAACGCCATCTCAATCGATACGGGATCGCCGTTGACGCAGTTCAAACGCCGAATCGAATACAACAAATCGTCCTCGGCAATGCCAAACAGGTTGGCATAATATGGGCCCGCATAACGCTTGGAACGCGCGAGGATACGGACGGACGGCTCGCCGCCCGAAGCACGAACCGACTCGCGAAAGCCTCCTGTTCGCTCGTAGGCAACGGGTACTTTCTGCGCCACAAACGCGCCCTTTCCGCGGACGCGTCGAATCTGCCCGCGCCGAACCAGCTCATCGACAGCGCTTCGGATGGTCAAGCGTGTCGTACCAAATTCCTCGGCGAGGTCTTTTTCGGACGGAATCATGGAACCCGTGGGATATATACCGCGCTCGATACGTTCCTCGATGCGGCGTCGAATGCGCATATAAACCGGGGTGGCATCTACTGTTTCAGCCATTGTTCACCTGCCACGCTTCTCATTCCGTTCTTTTCGCCGTTATCGGCAAAGCGAAACTTTGTGGGCAAAATCACCGATTTGCAATGCTCCACAAAACGCATGTCCTTATCAAATTCGATCGTGCTCTCATAGAACACCGGCGTTCCCTCTTCTTGCTGGAGCAACTCGGCCTCTTCGGCGTTCAAACGCGAGATGGAGATATGCTCACGTCCATGCTCAACACGCACGCCACCTTCTTTGAGCAAGACATCGTAAAGGCTCTCGCACTCAAAATCGTGCTCGGTAAGCGATGGGCACAGGGACAGGTTAACGTGAGCCGTCTCGATTGACGCCGGCTCGCCCTCAATAAGTCGAACGCGCTGCATGCGGAGCAAAGGAGCGCCTACAGACACCCCAAGCTTGTCGGCAAGCGCCTCATCCGCCTCGATGGTCCCGGTGGAAACCAGACGAGAAGAGGGGTGCAGGCCGGCAGTCCGCACAGCATCGGAAAAGTTATACGTTTCCTGGAAGATGTTCAGCGGCTTGGGAGGACACACATACGTACCCGATCCGCGACGGCTCTCGAGCGTTCCACAAGAGATGAGCCGCGTGATACCGGCGCGCAACGCTGTACGCGAAACGCCGATCTCTTCGCACAGCACGCGCTCGGCCGGCAGGCGATCGCCGCCGGCAAGCTGGTGGTGCTGGATATACCAAAGAATTCCCTCAACAGCACGATCTTTGGGGGGAATTGCATAAGATTCGCCTGCCATTGCACAGACTCCTCATTCAGAAACGTATGCCGCCAAAATTAGACCAGCCCTCCCATGGCATCAAATTCGGCCTTGATCTTCTCGGCAACATTCCGATACGACTTATATAGACTTGAATCGCGTTTGACTTCGTCGGTCATAACGGGAATCTCTAATTTGGAAACCTCGTCTTTTCCCGTCTGAACCGCCACAACAACGCCCATACCAAGACACATATTACGCTTGGCAGCGTTTATTTTCGCCGCCTTGGCAGGATTTGCCAGGATACGCTGGGCAAATTCCTGTTTTGAGACCACTTCCTCGGCCTCCGGATCGCCCGCCTCGGCCACTTCGCACTGCAAAACGTCCGCATAGTCAAAAATCTTCGGCTCGCCGCCGCGCTGATGCACGGCCCACTTGCGACGCGTGGCATCCTGGTAGATAGCCGGCAAAAACGTAAACCGCGGCGGGTCCAAAATCGTATCCGTGATGGTAAACACATCGGGATCAAAGGCATCCTGCGGGTTTTTCTTCTTGAACAGCCCCATATCAGCCTCCCGTACTAGTATTAAACAACTCAAGTTGAATATAGCACCAATTTCAAGCCGCCGCTTTACTGCATCGGTGCGTGGTGTCTATGGCTCGCCCAGCGGAAAAGTTCACGGACG
>NZ_JBNPLL010000034.1:0-3912 GCF_050313455.1 Collinsella sp. SGI.180 | reverse complement strand
ACCTGAGAGCCCGACAACCGCATCGCCCGCGATGAGCACTGCAATTTCAGGAGCGAAGAATAATGCGCCTCCTGCAGTCGCCGCGGTGACCGCAAGCGTCGCTACCGCTGCAGCAACCACCCTTTTTCGATTGCCGGTTATCGTTCCGATCGCATGCGTGTATGCCTTTTGAATTGCCTTCACATCGGTGCTGTCAATGTAGTTCTGCCCCTTGCAGAAAACGTCGCCAAGGTAGTCGGTCTTGACCTTGAGTTTCTTATAAGGCTTGTTCTCTTCGAGACCTAGCTGGTAGTAAGGCGTAAATCTAGATAGCTCGAGAACCAGCAGGTCAATCCAGGAGCGGTCTTCGACATCGTTGGAGATCTCTTCCATTAAATCGAATGCTTGCCTGCCGCTGCGGATGAAGAATTCATCTCTGGCCACATCCAGGGATTCGCAGACGGTGGCCTCCCATTCGTCCTTCCATCTTGTTTTCACTAGCGCCAGATCCGCCTTCTTCGTGCTCAGGATGTCAAAGGCCACCATCATCGACTGGAAGGAGTACAGGAGCCTGGTTTGGTCAGAGTTGAGCGTCAAGAATCGATATTTCGCGGAAAGCCTCTGAAGCTCCTGTTCCCTTAGTTGCTTCTGCCTCTCATGTTCGGCCATCGCTTTCTTGTACACAGTTGCGACGTCTTCCTTGATGTATTTGGCGTCAAAGAAGCAAGCGACGGCGAACCTTCCGATGCCGGGATAGTTGATGTTCAGGAAGAACGCTTTGGCGAATGCGGCCTTGTTTCCCTTAGAAGCTATCCCTGCCTTAATAGCGCTGCCAGCGGAATTGACTGCTAGGAACGTGCCGCTGGAAACGGTGCACATCCTCGTAAGGGCCCTGTTGTTGATCGGCAGAAAGCCCTTCGGATCCAATCGGTCGAGCTCCGCAAACGAAGCTATGCGCTTCGTTTTTATCTCCGAAGCAAGTCTCGAGACGGTGTAGAAAACGCGGACGACGACTTCGTTTGCAAGAACGAAAAGGGACTGCTCCAGCAATTGCGTGGCCAAGCCCATCTCCGTCCTGAAGTCGAAGCGGACAGGCTTTCCTTCCGAATCCTTGAAGTAGGTGCCATTGAACAGCTTGGAGACCCATTTCGAGAACGAGATCTCGCTTTCCTTGTAGTTGACCTTAACGTTCTTGAACAGCGGCGTGGAAGAAAGCTCTTTTAGCATGGACAGAATGGGCCCCGGGATGCCGGTTCCCTTGCCGGCCTTTTGGTTCGACCCGTCTATGTCGCTGACAAGGTGGAACAGCCAATTGAACGTACCGATGGCGATCTTCTCGGGGACGTTCTTCCCTACAAGGGCGTTTTCGGGGAACAACAGCTTGATGAAGTTGCCGTCCGTGTCGGTGCCGTAGCCCGTGCCCGTAAATTGGCCGAGGATGGAGAAGAAGAGGCCGAGAACGGTAGGATGGTGTGAGAAATCTCGAAGGTGGTGCTGAAGCCCTCCTCCGAACTCAGGGGTAAGCTTGTCCTGAGGAATTGGGAATTTGTCTTCCAAGAACTTGATTGCCTTGGCCAGGACTTCGGTGCTGCATCTGCCGTCCTTGTCGAATATGGCCTTATCGTTTGGAAGGTCGCAGCCGAAGGCCCTCGCTGCGTCTATGACAATCTTGTCGGCTTCCTTACCACCGATCTTCGCTGCCTCTTCGATAGATAGAGGCTTGCCGAGAAACACGCTGAGCAGCCCGGTCAACAAGCCGCTTCCTGCGGCGATCCCATAGTCCAGCCTACTCGCCTTGTCTACCGCGTCGTCGAATTCGAATTCCAGGGCTTCGAAGGAATCGAGAATCGAAAGTTCATTGGAGGCTGGGCTTATGTCGAGTGTGCCGGCACTCGATACCGGGATGATTTCAAAATTGCTCATGTGCGGTCTTTCTCTTAGCGATGCGCTTTACACATCTCATCAATTATCCCACCTTTAATAACCGCCTTAGGAACATTCAGCTATATGGAGGAACTCTGGGACAATTTGTCCCAGCTGATCTCCTTAGAATCCCTCCCACTGCTGCTTGGTTGCTAAACGGAATCTTACAGATGACATTCTAAATTTACGTTTGCAAGCACCATGTCCATTAGGACCGTTGTGTTAGACCGCTTTGGATAAGTGTCCTATGCACAGTACACGCAGCAGGACCCCCAATTGCGACAATTCCATCATCAGGAAAGATGGAGGTTGCAATGGAAGACGTGCTCACCCAGCTGACGAGGCAGTTCCTCCCGCAGATGACGGCTGCCGAGAAGAGCAGGGCCCTGAGATCGCTCAAGGCGCTGATAGACGCGGAGTTGTTCGACCTCGCGGCAAGCGAGGGGGCGGAAGACGATCCCGACAGAGCCTGCCCCTGGTGCGGCTCCCCGCATTACGTGAAGAGGGGGCGAGACGGGCGCGGCCGTCAGCGGTTCCTCTGCCGAGGGTGCGCCAGGACCTTCACCGACGCCACCATGCGCATCTTCTCCACCACCAAGCTCGACAGGTCGGCCTGGATGAGGTTCGCGGAGTGCCACGTGGACATGCTCCCGCTGCGCGAGTCGGCGGAAAAGTGCGGCGTGTGCCTCAAGACGGCGTTCTTCATGCGCCACAGGCTGCTCGAGGCCATGGCCAAGCGCATGCCCGCCTTCCGCGTGGAGGCCGGCGGCGGGGCCGAGCTCGACGAGTGCTTCTTCAGGGAGAGCTTCAAGGGAAACCGCTCCAGGTCGGAGTCCGGCGTGCCCAGGAAGCCCCGCGCAAGGTCGCAGGGAACCGACGGGCACGAGAAGATATGCGTGCTCACCGGCATCAACGACGCCGGCGACATCTTCTACGAGATCGCGGGGAGGGGCGGCCTCGACGAGGCGGCAGCCAGGGAGCTGCTCGCCGACAAGCTCGCGGTCGGCGCGATAATCTCGACGGACCGTGCGCACGTGTACCGCCGCGTCCTGCCCGCCCTCGGCGTCGGCGAGCACATCGCCAGCAAGAGGGAGGAGCACGCCATCAACAGGGTGAACAGCCTCCACTCCCAGATGAGGCACTTCATCGGCAGGTTCCGGGGCGTCTCCACGAGACGCCTCGAGAACTACCTCGCCTGGTTCAAGTGGACGTGGTGCTTCAAGGTCCGCAGGAGCGCGGACGAGCTCGCCGAGCTCATAGTGAGGCAGGCGGCCCGCGGCACGTACGAGAAGACCTGGCGCCAGTACAAGGTGACCCCCTATCCGTTCTACGAGTACTGGATCAAGCAGGCGAAATGGGACTCGCGTGCGCGGAGGGCCATATACGGCGTGGCGTGATGTCCAGGGCGGTCTGGCGCAGCGCATCTGCGGCAAGCGCTGAAGTCGTGACCCGATGCAAAAAGCAACAGCTAGCGATATTCTTCGGGAACGTCGAAACCGTACTCACGGCATAGGAGCATGACATCGTGGACGTCGTGCTCGTCATGCTGATAGCCCAAGTGAAACAACAGCTGGCTTTCGGGGTCGATGCACGACACCTCCACCTCGCCGATGCGCCCCCTCCCCGAAAAGACCTCCCCGGGAAAACGATCTCCCTGATACAGAATATCGCCATTCTCGGCGAAATCGAAGCAATGCAGGTCGACGATGCGCCCCGCCTCGTCTTGCCACACCGTGTGATCTTCGGTGGTGAAAGATGCAGCCACCTCGGAAAACCCCTCATCAGCAATTAGATCCACGAACCTTTGGTAATCCCCGCGCTGAACGAACAGGTCGATGTCGTTATGAGCCCTGGTCTCACGCCCGACAAGCGCATCGACGCCCCAGCCGCCATCAAGATATACGCCAATGCCCGCACCTGCGGAAAGGCCGATTATCCAACACGCATCATCCTTGGTGACCATAGGAGCTCCTTCGCTTTCGCCTGCTATTTAAGCAAGAAAGATTATAG
>NZ_JBNPLL010000033.1:0-5080 GCF_050313455.1 Collinsella sp. SGI.180 | reverse complement strand
GAAGCGAGTGGCGAACGGCTGAGTAACACGTGGAGAACCTGCCCCCTCCCCCGGGATAGCCGCCCGAAAGGACGGGTAATACCGGATACCCCCGGGTGCCGCATGGCGCCCGGGCTAAAGCCCCGACGGGAGGGGATGGCTCCGCGGCCCATCAGGTAGACGGCGGGGTGACGGCCCACCGTGCCGACAACGGGTAGCCGGGTTGAGAGACCGACCGGCCAGATTGGGACTGAGACACGGCCCAGACTCCTACGGGAGGCAGCAGTGGGGAATCTTGCGCAATGGGGGCAACCCTGACGCAGCGACGCCGCGTGCGGGACGGAGGCCTTCGGGTCGTAAACCGCTTTCAGCAGGGAAGAGACGAGACTGTACCTGCAGAAGAAGCCCCGGCTAACTACGTGCCAGCAGCCGCGGTAATACGTAGGGGGCGAGCGTTATCCGGATTCATTGGGCGTAAAGCGCGCGTAGGCGGCCCGGCAGGCCGGGGGTCGAAGCGGGGGGCTCAACCCCCCGAAGCCCCCGGAACCTCCGCGGCTTGGGTCCGGTAGGGGAGGGTGGAACACCCGGTGTAGCGGTGGAATGCGCAGATATCGGGTGGAACACCGGTGGCGAAGGCGGCCCTCTGGGCCGAGACCGACGCTGAGGCGCGAAAGCTGGGGGAGCGAACAGGATTAGATACCCTGGTAGTCCCAGCCGTAAACGATGGACGCTAGGTGTGGGGGGACGATCCCCCCGTGCCGCAGCCAACGCATTAAGCGTCCCGCCTGGGGAGTACGGCCGCAAGGCTAAAACTCAAAGGAATTGACGGGGGCCCGCACAAGCAGCGGAGCATGTGGCTTAATTCGAAGCAACGCGAAGAACCTTACCAGGGCTTGACATATGGGTGAAGCGGGGGAGACCCCGTGGCCGAGAGGAGCCCATACAGGTGGTGCATGGCTGTCGTCAGCTCGTGTCGTGAGATGTTGGGTTAAGTCCCGCAACGAGCGCAACCCCCGCCGCGTGTTGCCATCGGGTGATGCCGGGAACCCACGCGGGACCGCCGCCGTCAAGGCGGAGGAGGGCGGGGACGACGTCAAGTCATCATGCCCCTTATGCCCTGGGCTGCACACGTGCTACAATGGCCGGTACAGAGGGATGCCACCCCGCGAGGGGGAGCGGATCCCGGAAAGCCGGCCCCAGTTCGGATTGGGGGCTGCAACCCGCCCCCATGAAGTCGGAGTTGCTAGTAATCGCGGATCAGCATGCCGCGGTGAATGCGTTCCCGGGCCTTGTACACACCGCCCGTCACACCACCCGAGTCGTCTGCACCCGAAGTCGCCGGCCCAACCGCCAAGGGGGGAGGCGCCGAAGGTGTGGAGGGTGAGGGGGGTGAAGTCGTAACAAGGTAGCCGTACCGGAAGGTGCGGCTGGATCACCTCCTTTCTAGGGAGATAAATCTTCTAGAGAGACAAACTTTAACTCGAATGGAGGGCAGGAGCCCGTCCGGTTGATGTCTGGCCCGGATACGTCCCCGCAGCACCCGGTCCCCGGGGTCGCACCCGCGTACCTTGAGAGCCGCATAGCGATAGGAGAGAGATGGAAGAGTATCCTCTTCCAGACTCGATTCTTTTCTGCGATCTAAACAGAGAATGATAGCAATCATTCATCCGATCCAAACAAGAGGAATTCACTCATTGATGAGTGAGGAGCATCTGATCGCGAGCACAGTGGAACACGCTGTGCCGCGGTATGAGATACCCGAATTGCGACATGAGAGCGCTATTCATGATATCGATTAATTTTCATTAGCGACACGTGGATATCCCGCGGGCCCGGAGCGGTCCCGCAAGATACCACGGGCGCACGGCGGATGCCTTGGCACAGGGAGCCGATGAAGGACGCGGCAAGCTGCGATAATCCCCGGCGAGGAGCACACATCCTTCGACCCGGGGGTCTCCGAATGGGCGAACCCATCCGTAGAGGTACGGATATCCCCCCGCTGAACGCATAGGCGGGGGGAGGACAACCCGGGGAACTGAAACATCTAAGTACCCGGAGGAGAGGAAATCAATCTCGAGACTCCCCGAGTAGCGGCGAGCGAAAGGGGACCGATGGCCAAACCGTCGAGCGGGCGTACCCGGCAGGGGTTCCGCCGGCGGGGTTGCAGGGCCGCGCATCCGGGGGCTGCCGCCCCCGGGCGCAGGTCCGGCTGGGGAGCGGAACGGCATGGGAGGGCCGGCCGCAGCGGGTGACAGCCCCGTACGCGAACCCAGACCGGACGGCGCGACGCGGTCCCTGAGTAGGGCCGGGCACGTGAAACCCGGTCCGAACCTGGGTGGACCACCATCCAAGCCTGAGTACTACCCTGTGACCGATAGCGCACCAGTACCGTGAGGGAAAGGTGAAAAGCACCCCGGGAGGGGAGTGAAACAGTACCTGAAACCGTGCGCCCACGAGCAGTCGGAGCACCTTTAATGGTGTGACGGCGTGCCTTTTGTAGAATGAGCCAGCGAGTCGCTGGCGCGGGGCGAGGTTAACCGAAAGGGAGCCGGAGCGAAAGCGAGCCTTAACAGGGCGACTTGAGTCCCGCGCCGCGGACGCGAAGCCGGGTGAGCTATCCGTGGGCAGGCTGAAGCGGGGGTAAGACCCCGTGGAGGGCCGAACGCACGTCGGTTGAAAACGGCGGCGATGACCTGCGGATAGGGGTGAAAGGCCAATCAAACCCGGAGATATCTCGTTCTCCCCGAAATAGCTTTAGGGCTAGCGTCGCGCGTTCACCGCCGGAGGTAGAGCACCGGATGGACGAGGGGGCTTCGCCGCCTACCGAATCCAACCGAACTCCGAATGCCGGCGGCCCAGAGCGCGGCAGTCAGAGCATGTGGGCTAAGCTGTGTGCTCGAGAGGGAAACAG
This sequence comes from Collinsella sp. SGI.180, assembly GCF_050313455.1. Lineage (NCBI taxonomy): Bacteria > Bacillati > Actinomycetota > Coriobacteriia > Coriobacteriales > Coriobacteriaceae > Collinsella > Collinsella sp. SGI.180. The sequence goes on along the minus strand of NZ_JBNPLL010000033.1, from coordinate 2,190 downwards.
CCCGGACCGCCCGCTAAGGTCCCCAAGTTCCAGCCGAGTGGCAAAGGATGTGCGTCCGCCCAGACAACCAGGATGTTGGCTTAGAAGCAGCCATGCATTCAAAGAGTGCGTAACAGCTCACTGGTCGAGTGGACATGCGCCGACAATACACGGGGCTAAGCTGGACACCGAAGCGGCGGGATTTTATCTATAGAATCGGTAGGGGAGCTTCCCATGGGCGGAGAAGCCGGAGGGCGACCGACGGTGGAGCGCATGGGAGTGAGAATGCTGGCATGAGTAGCGAGAGACGAGAGAGTAACTCGTCCGCCGTGAACCCGAGGTTTCCTGGGCAAGGCTAATCCTCCCAGGGTCAGTCGGGGGCTAAGGCGAGGCCGGGAGGCGTAGCCGACGCGCAGCAGGCAGACATTCCTGCACCGCGCACGCGGCGCTACGACCGACGGGGCGACGGATGGGGGTGGCTCGGCGGGGTTCTGGACGTCCCCGTGATGGAGCGCGGCCCGCGGACCAGGGAAATCCGGTCCGCATCGAGGGCGAGGCTCCGGACGAAGCGATTGAGCGAAGCGAGTGAGCCCGAGGTCCCTAGAAAAACCCCTAGGCAGGCGCGTGCGCGCCCGTACCGCAAACCGACACAGGTGGGTGGGTAGAACATACCGAGGCGATCGGGTCAACCATGGTCAAGGAACTCGGCACAATGGCCCCGTAACTTCGGGAGAAGGGGTGCCCGCGCGTACGTGAACGGACTTGCTCCGGGAGCGGAGGCGGGCCGCAGTGGAGAGGCCCAAGCGACTGTTTACCAAAAACACAGGACTCTGCAGAAGCCGCAAGGCGACGTATAGGGTCTGACGCCTGCCCGGTGCCGGAAGGTCACGCGGAGGAGTTAGCGCACCGCGCGAAGCCCCGAAGCCAAGCCCCGGTAAACGGCGGCCGTAACTATAACGGTCCTAAGGTAGCGAAATTCCTTGTCGGGTAAGTTCCGACCTGCACGAAAGGCGCAACGACTTGGGCGCTGTCTCGACCATGGACCCGGTGAAATTGCACTGGTCGTGAAGATGCGACTTACCCGCGGAAGGACGGAAAGACCCCGTGAACCTTCACTGCAGCTTGGCATTGGCCGCTGGTCCCGCGTGTAGAGGATAGGCAGGAGGCGAAGATCCGGAGGCGCCAGCCCCCGGGGAGCCGCCCTTGGAATACTGCCCTCGCGCGACCGGCGTCCTAACCCGAGGCCGTCAACCGGCTCGGGGACCGTGCCAGGCGGGCAGTTTGACTGGGGCGGTCGCCTCCTAAAGGGTAACGGAGGCGCGCGAAGGTCCGCTCGGGACGGTCGGCAACCGTCCTTTTGAATGCAAGAGTACAAGCGGGCTTGACTGCGAGGCCCACAAGCCGAGCAGGTGCGAAAGCAGGCTCTAGTGATCCGGCGGCCCCGAGTGGGTGGGCCGTCGCTCAACGGATAAAAGGTACTCCGGGGATAACAGGCTGATCTTGCCCAAGAGTCCACATCGACGGCAAGGTTTGGCACCTCGATGTCGGCTCATCGCATCCTGGGGCTGGAGCAGGTCCCAAGGGTACGGCTGTTCGCCGTTTAAAGCGGTACGCGAGCTGGGTTCAGAACGTCGTGAGACAGTTCGGTCCCTATCCTCCGTGGGCGCAGGAGAATCGATGGAGGCTGCCCCCAGTACGAGAGGACCGGGGTGGACGCACCTCCGGTGAACCGGTTGTCGACCAACGGCACGGCCGGGTAGCCGCGTGCGGCGCGGATAACCGCTGAAGGCATCTAAGCGGGAAGCCGTTCCAGGGATTAGTTCTCCTTCCGGTAAGGGCCCAGGTAGACTACCTGGTCGATAGACGGCAGGTGCAAGGCTGGCGACAGCCTCAGCCGAGCCGCACTAATCGCCCGAGCTCTTCCGGAACCGCACCTCGCGGCCCGCGGGACCCAGCGCTCACGCGCGGTCCGGGCACGAGGATGCCCCCGAGTCACCTCCCCTATGCGCCATGCGGCCCCCAGGGCACGTGAGAGAGACACCGGACACCGAAGATACGGTGGGCGCCGCCCACCGGTCAGCGGCCAGAGCATGGGGGGCACGCCCGGTCCCGTTCCGAACCCGGAAGCTAAGCCCCATCGCGCCGAGAGTACTGCGGGGCCAGCCCGTGGGAGGCCAGGGCGCCGCTGACCGGTGGACGGCACCGAGCCGT
>NZ_JBNPLL010000032.1:0-5262 GCF_050313455.1 Collinsella sp. SGI.180 | reverse complement strand
ACTAGCAGGCCGAGGCTGAGGGCGGGGATCGAGCTGAGGGGGCTGGCCGTCGACCTTATGTACGTTGAGACCCTGAGGGAGGCCGGGCAGCGGCGGGCGCCTTCTCGGCAGATACATCGATTGAAAGGCCTGATCCATTCTCGACAGGCACGATGCCGAACTCGTCCTCCAGCTGCAGAAGGAGGCCCAGGAGGTCTCGGGCGTTCTCTGCCCTGAAGTCCAACAGGCAAGCGGAGAGTTGTCGAGAGCTTCGGCGATGGCTTCCACCTGAGGCTGCTTGGGAGTCCTGAAATCCGTCTCATAGTGACGGATCGCGCCCTTGGAGACGCCGATTTTCTCGCCCAGCTCTCCCTGATAGAGCCCGCGAAGCTTACGGTAGTACCTGATTTTCTCGCCGGTCGTAAAGTGCGCTAAAACAAATTGGAGAGCGAGAAGCCCTTTCGGGATACTGCGTGTTTGCGTATTGCCGCAGTGCCGGTAAGGACTGCGAAGTCGCATAGATTGGCCCCCGCGGCTCTGCGGGACTAATGACCGCAGAGCCGCGGGGGCTTGTGTTCGAGGGTTTGTGAGCCGTTCTGTATTGCTGGCACCTTCTGGCGTGGTTCTATCCCTTGTAGACGATGCGGCCGTCGGAGATGGTGTAGATCACGCGCGTGTCAGAGATGGCCTTGGCATCGGCTTCGAGAATGTTGGTGTCCAGCACGACGAGATCGGCGAACTTGCCTACTTCAACGGTGCCGATAATATCGTCCATGAAGTTCTGGTAGGCGTCGTTCTTGGTGTAGGCCTCGAGCAGCTGGTAGGCAGTGAGCCCCTGTTCGGGCCAGCGGGTCATGTCGGTGTCCTCTTCCTCGGGATAGGGCGAGTTGCGGGTAACGCCAACCTCGATCGCATCGAGCGGGGCAAATGGAATGACGGGGGCGTCTGAGGAGCCGCTGATGCAGATGCCTGCCTCGGCCAAGTGCTTTGTTGGGTACAACGCCATGGCACGCTCGTCGCCGATATAGGCGCGCTCCAGGTCCATGAGATCATCGTGGTACATCATCAGGAATTGGAGATTCGCCACTACATCCAAATCGGCCATGCGCTGGATATCCTCATCGGTAATGGCGCATACGTGGGTGATCGTGTGCCGCGCGTCGCGCTTCCCATTGGTCGCCCGAGCCTCCTCGAAGGCATCAAGGGTGCCGTGAACGGCGCCGTCGCCCATGGCGTGCACGTGCACCTGAACGCCTTCTGCATCAAAGTCGTGTACAAGACGGGTAAAGTCTTCCTGAGACCAGATGGGTTCGCCGCACCAATGATCACCGAGTCCCGTTGATTCCTGGTAGGGTTCCAGGAAGACGGCGGTGCCTCTTTCGGTCACTCCGTCGTAGAAAATCTTCACGGTATTCGAAGAAATCATGTCTGTGGCGGAGTCGTTGTAGGACTTGATGGCGGAAAGCACCTCGTCATAGGTGCGGCCTTCTTTCATAGTGGGGACGACGTTCATGCGCAGGGTCAAATTGCCCTCGTCCTCCAACTCGTGATACATGTCGATAACATCAAGACCGCCTTGGGTGATATTTGTAATGCCGGTTATGCCATAGGAGTTTGCTTCCTTCATGAATTTGCGCATGGCCTTTTTCAGCTTATCGTTGGTCATGGTGTTGGGCATGATGGCGAACACAATTCCCTTGGCGGCATCGGAGACGCACCCCGAAGGCTCTCCCTTCTCATTGCGATAGAACAGGCCGCCTTCTGGGTCGGGGGTGTCGGCAGTTACGCCAGCCATTTCGAGGGCCTTGGAATTGACCCAAGCGGCGTGGTAGGAGACGTCGTGGATGAGAATGGGCTTATCGGGGCAGATGGCATCTAGATCTTCTTTCGAGGGCCCGGGATTCGAGCCGTCGGGAAGCTGGTAGGCATTGAGCATGAAAGGCGCTCCGATGTAGCCCTCCTCGTCGGGATGGGCCTCCACGAAGGCGCGGATTGCCTTGAGGTATTCCTCGTTGGTGGTAAGCCCCGTCAGGTCGATCTGGAAGAGGGCGTTGAACCAGTTGGCGGGGGCGTGGATGTGGCCGTCAATGAAGCCGGGGGAGACGAACTTGCCATCGAGGTCGATGACTTGAGTCTTGTCTCCTACGAAAGCATCGATGCCCGAATCGTCGCCCACGTACACGATCTTGTTGCCCGCGATAGCGACGGCTGATGCAACATCGCTTTCTGACACCATGGTCTGCACATGGCCGTTGCGGAGCACGATATCGGCAATGTTTTGATCGGCGGAACCGGGCGTGGCATTTGATCCAGGCTGCTCCCCGGATGCGCATCCCCAGAGTCCGCCCGAGAACGCGGCAGCCGCTAGGGCGCTCGATCCAATGACGAAACGACGGCGGCTGAGAGGTTGCTTCTGATGGGATGTGCTCATAAGACCCTCCTTAATTTGGTTGCAGCGCTGTCTCTTTTTTGCGCTGCAGTAATTCAACCTTAAGAGTCAGGGGGTCCTTTGTTAAGAAAAACAGAGAGGGATTTGAGATTAATCGGAGGATGATTTTCTATCCCCCTGTCCCTGAACAGCGAAAATGCAGAGAGACAAATCGGACGTTGGGGTAGTTTTAGCTTTGGGTGCTAAATCTTCTATAATGTTGCCGCTTGATGAAGGAGGAGTCGTGTCCCTCGCTTTTCTCTACAATGTGGCAAGTTGCATCGCCTATGCGTTTGTCAGTGCTGCCTATGGGACTCTGCATTATGTCGAGCGCAGGCGGGGCTATCTCTTCGTCGCGCTCACCTTCCTTGCGTATACGATAGATATTAATACTGTATTCATGTATGAGTTCGTTCCGGAATTCGCGATGCAATTCGAGGGCGCACGAAACGCCTATCCTATGTTCCGTGTTGCATTCAACATGGTGGTAATCCTCTTGTATCGGCTCGTTCTCGGCAGCTTGCTCTCGCGCAGCTTCTCTCTCGTAGAGGGATTTTTTTGGGCAGTTTGCATGATGGTGGCTTTGGCAAGTGGCGCTTCGTCAGTCGAATCGGTTGCACTATGGCGCGAGTTTCTCTTTACCAGGTTGTTGGCGATCTGGGTAATAGGGTACGGCATCTGCTGTTTGGCGGCAGAGTTTCGACACATGAGCCAATGGCGATGGGTTCTCTCGCTCTTACTTGTGCTCATATATGCCTTGGCGGAAGCGGCAACGTATTTGGCCTTTGGACAGGAGGGCGGCGCGCGCTCTGCCTCTCCTCGTAGGGTCCCCGTTGAGATTATGGCGCTTTGCTTCACCGTGGCTGCATATGTCTTTCTTGCACATCATCGGCGGATACGTAATGTGCGGTTGGCGGAATCCCTTGTGCCCTGGATCGCTCGCGAATACGGGCTGACCAAGCGCGAGGAAGTACTGTTGTCGCTCCTTGAAAAGGGCGCATCGAACAAGGAGATTGCTGAGCAAGAATGCATTTCCGTCAACACGGTGAAAACCCACATATCGAATATTTACGCCAAGCTTGGTGTGAGTAGCCGAGACGAGCTTGCGCAAAAACTTAGAAAGGAACTGAGCGGCCGCAAGAGGGCCGGGCTCTGAGAGGCTGGGGGTCGGTGCGGCTATGCGGCCGCCCCCTACGGGAGCAGCTCGTCTACGTATTCTTGGGTGTCGGGCGCGTCGGTTCCTTAGAACGGAGGCGCAAGGTGTTGACAGCGGCGCACAGGGCGAAGAAACCAGTTCAATATCAATCCGTCTAGGCGTTAGGACTAGTTAGGATTAGTTAGGATTAGCTAGGATTAGCCAGGGTAAGGTGTGCGGTGAGCTAATGTAATCTGAAAATAATCCTGGTTATTTCTTCTCAAAACTACGGGTGCGCCCCATGCTGTGTGGCGCAAGGGAGCGTCTCGCTCATTTCGGGGCGCTTCATGGGAGCGCGGTCCGCAAGGGGCGGTCCGGCCAACGAATTTTGAAGGAGATTTCAATGGTCAAAGATTACATCGACACCAACGACTTCACAAAAGAAGAGCTGCTCGGCATGGTAGATCTGGCCATCGCCATGAAGGGGCTCATCAAGGAGGGCGGCGAGTACCCGCACCTGCTGAAGGACAAGACCCTCGGCATGATTTTCCAGCAGGTGTCCACCCGTACCCGCATCTCCTTCGAGACGGCCATGACCGACCTCGGCGGTCACGCCGAGTTCTTCGGCCCCGGCTCCATCCAGCTGGGTGGCCATGAGTCCATCGAGGACTCCGGCCGCGTTATGGGAAGCCTCGTCGACATCCTCATGGCCCGCGTCGATCGTCATAAGGATGTAGTGAGCTTGGCGAAGTACTCCGCGGCCCCCGTCATCAACGGCATGAGCGAGTACAACCATCCCACCCAGGAGCTCGGCGACCTCATGACCATGATCGAGAACCTCCCCGAGGGCAAGAAGATCGAGGACTGCAAGTTTGCCTGGATCGGCGATGCCACCCAGACCTGCGCGTCGCTCATGTTCATCTGCACGAAGATGGGCATGGATTTCGTGCAGTTCGGACCGAAGGGGCATCAGATTCCCGACGGCTGCCTGCATATTGGCACCGATGAGGAGCGCGCCGAGTTCGGCAAGCATCTCATGGCTATCGGCGAGGAGAACTGCAAGGTCTCCGGCGGCACCATCACCATTTCCGACGACATTTCCTGCATCGAGGGCGCCGACTTCGTGTACACCGATGTGTGGTACGGCCTCTACGACAGTGAAGTCTCCAGCTCCAGCTACATGGATGTGTTCTATCCGAAGTACCAGGTGACCTGGGATATGATGAACGTTGCCGGTCCGAACAGCATGTTCATGCACTGCCTGCCCGCCAACCGTGGCGAGGAAGTCGTCGACGAGGTCATGGACGATCCCGAGCGCTCCCTGTGCTGGGTCGAGGCCGAGAACCGCAAGCACTCCATTCGCGCCATCCTGGCCACTCTGTGCCCCCAGAGCGAGCCCGACGAGGAGAAGGCTGCGGCATACCGCGCCACCATCAATGAGCGCATGGCGGCCCTCGGTAAGCACGGTCTGTAAGACGTACCAGGTCGGGCGAGCTACGGCTCGCCCGCCTTCGCAGGAGATGGGCGACCTCATGGCCATCGGAGAGGAGAACTGCAAAGTCTCCGACGACAACCGAGTGCATCAAGGGCGCCGACTTCATCTACACCGACGTGTGGTATGGCCTGTGCGATGCTTTCTGATGGGCGGCAGCAGATGCTTGTCTCTTGCCGCCCATCATCTGCGCCACTGCGCGTAAGCACTGGCGCCCTGTCTGAAAAC
>NZ_JBNPLL010000031.1:0-5268 GCF_050313455.1 Collinsella sp. SGI.180 | reverse complement strand
CGCCTCGACCGAGGTTCGAATCCATGCATGGCTTCCAAAAAAGAAAAGCCCCCGTTGCCGGGAGCTTTAAAGTCAATTGGTGCGGCGTATAGGATTCGAACCTATGACGTTCTGATTCGTAGTCAGACCCTCTATCCAGCTGAGGTAACGCCGCAACGCACGGATTATTATGCACGCGAGGCCCCGACGGGTCAAGCGACAATTTGAAAAAATTTTACGATGTGGTGATTATGCTGCTCGCGCCTCGACCGAGGTTCGAATCCATGCATGGCTTCCAAAAAAGAAAAGCCCCCGTTGCCGGAGGCTTCAAGTTCGATTGGTGCGGCGTATAGGATTCCGCGCATCCGCTTCGCGGATCCGCACCGGCTTCGCCCGCCTGCCGGCGCGCTCGCCCGCTCGCTAAAAACGCTTCGCGTTTTCTTTACGCTCGCGCCTCGACCGAGGTTCGAATCCCTGCATGGCTTCCAAAAAAGAAAAGCCCCCGTTGCCGGAGGCTTCAAGTTCGATTGGTGCGGCGTATAGGATTCGAACCTATGACGTTCTGATTCGTAGTCAGACCCTCTATCCAGCTGAGGTAACGCCGCAGCGCAAGACATATGAAACCATTTTAGTTAATTGGAGTCAAGCACAATCTTGATTTTTTTCTAGACCATTTTCCTCATGCAGCTCCGCATGTATCACCGTTTCCCATACGATCGATCGGCTTTTCAACCACATCGAACCCAACACCGAGATCCCTCAATAGCGAGCGCACCCGCTGGGCGCAATCATACTCGGCAAACGAGATACTCAGCATGCGTGCCACCTGGTTAGAAGTCCCGACTCCATAGAACCGTTCGAGTGTTGTAAGCCCTTTGTGCGTCACAAAGGTCTCAACTACATGTGGTGACTCCTCAAAGCACCATTGGGTCAACGGACCCTCGCTCGTTTGCCTCACCACCAAGCCACCCATACCCGATGGCTCACACGTAACTAGCAGGTGCTCCCCACCTTCATCGCTCTCAAACAAAACTACCCGCTCATCAAACAGGTCCATCACATCCCCTTCTCTCGCTCGTATCTAGTAAAAGCATAGCAGGTAGACGACCGTATACAGAACATTTGTTCGTGTATTTTCTATTGAGCTGTCCGCGCGGCATGGTAAGGCTCCGCGCACAAAAAAGGCGCCCCGGATAGGGGCGCCCCCGAAAATCGCTTATGCAGCAAACCTACGCGACCGGCTCGATCTTCTCGAGGCCGCCCATGTAAGGACGCAGAACCTCGGGGATCGTAATGGTGCCGTCGGCGTTCTGGTAGTTCTCCAGAATGGCGGCCATAGTGCGGCCAGCCGGCAGACCGGAACCGTTAAGGGTGTGCAGGTAGCGCGAGCCCTTGAAGTTCTCGGGATCGCGATACTTGATGTTGGCGCGGCGAGCCTGGAAGTCGCCGCAGTTGGAGCAGGAGCTAATCTCCTTGTAGGCGTTGTAGCTCGGCAGCCAGACCTCGATGTCGTAGGTCTGACGGGCAGAGAAGCCCAGGTCGCCGGTGCACAGGCTAATCACGCGATACGGAAGACCCAGCTGCTGAAGCAGGAACTCGGCCTCGGCGGTCATGCTCTCGAGCTCCTCGTCGGACTCCTCCGGCTTGGCAAACTTGACCATCTCGACCTTGTCGAACTCGTGCTGGCGGATGATGCCGCGGGTGTCGCGACCAGCGGAGCCGGCCTCCTCGCGGAAGCAGGGGGTGAAGGCGGTGTAGCGGCGCGGCAGGGTGTCGGCATCGAGAACCTCGCCGGCGTGCAGGTTGGTAAGCACGACCTCGGCGGTGGGGATCAGGAAGTTATCGCCCGAGACATGATAGGCGTCGTCCTCGAACTTGGGCAGCTGGCCCGTGCCAAACATGGTCTGGCGCTTGACGACGATGGGCGGCCACCACTCCTTAAAACCACGGCTGGTGTGCGTATCGAGGAAGAAGTTGATGAGGGCGCGCTCCAGACGGGCGCCGGCGCCACCGAGAACGGTGAAGCGGCTACCGGAGAGCTTGTTGCCGCGCTCGAAGTCGAGGATGTCGAGGTCGGTGCCCAGATCCCAGTGCGGTTTAAAGTCGAAGTCGAACTCACGCGGGGTGCCCCAACGACGGCGCTCGATGTTCTCGTCCTCGTCCTTGCCGTACGGGGTGGCCTCGCAGGGAATGTTGGGCAGGTGAGCCATAAAGTCGTACTGCTCCTGCTCGAGAGCGGTGCGGCGCTCGGCCAGACCGTCGATCTTCTCGTTGACGGCGCGCACGGCCTCCTTGGCGGCCTCGGCCTCGTCCTTCTTGCCCTCCTTCATCAGGGCGCCGATCTTCTTGGACTCGGCATTACGCGTGGCCTGGAGCTCCTCGACCTCGGTGATGACGGCACGACGCTCATCGTCGAGCTCAAAGAACTTCTCGCGATCCCAAGACGTCTGGCGGTTAGCCATGGCGGTATCGATGGCATCGGGGTTCTCGCGAACAAACTTGATATCAAGCATTAGATCCTCCGGTGATATACATTCCATTTAGGTTGCAACCTTGTACATGTATGGGCAAGTATATACTTATGAGCGTTTACGACCCAACTCAACTACGCAAGAAGGCACCCAATGGACGCAGTTTTTTCCTTTTTGTTTGGCACCCGCACCGGTTTTGCCATCCTTTTCGCCGGCGGCATCCTGCTGTTTGCGATTCTTGCCTTTGTAATGGAGAAGCGCACCCATAAGCTCTACGTCGACCGCGGGCCCAAATCCGAAGAAGATCAAGACAGCTTCTGGGACTAACCTGCCATTTAGGGACAGGTTTATTTTGGTCGGTTTTATCTGGGCAAACGCAAGCGCCCCGCAACCGGTATCAACCCGGTTGCGGGGCGCTTTTCGCTATAGAGATAAAACCGCAGGAAAAACCTGCCAAAATAAACCTGTCCCTAAATGGCAGGTTTACTGAAGGGTGGCGTCGATGGCCTTGACCAGGGCGCTGCGCATGCCGGCGTCCTCGAGCGCGACGACGCCCTTGATGGTTGCGCCGCCGGGCGAGCACACGGCATCCTTCATCGCCGCAGGATGCTGCCCAGTTGCAAGCTGCAGTTTCGCCGTACCCAGAACCATCTGGCTCACAATGCGATAGGCGTCGGCGCGCGGAATGCCGTGCTTGACGGCCGCGTCGCCCAGGGCCTCAATCGCCATGGCAACAAATGCCGGGGCGCAACCGCCCACGGTACCGCCCACAAACAGCAAGCTCGTATCGAGCTCAACGACAGTGCCAATCTTTCCGAGCAGATCGAGCACCACGGCACGCTGCTCACCGTTGAGCGTAGAGGACTTCTCGCAGGCGATGACGCCCTCGCCCACCGAAACCGGTGTATTGGGGACCGTCGAGATGTGCGCGACACCCGGCAGGACCTGCTCCCACTTGGCACTGTCCCAAGCCCAGGCGACCGAAAGGACGACCTTATCGGCAAGAGTATCCTTGAGCGGAGCGAAGACCTTCTCGATCATGTACGGCTTGACCGCAGCAACCACGGTATCGGATACAGCGACAACCTCCGCCGCATCACGACAGGCAAGTATCCCACGCGCCTCACAGCGCTCAACCAGGGCATCGTAGCGGCCCGCGCAGGCACACATGTCGCTCGCAGCCACACCGGCGGCAATCCAGCCATCGGCCATAGCGCTCGCCATATTGCCAAAACCGACAAATCCAATTTTCATATCTCATAGTCCTCTCAGACAGGTTCTTCAAATCGAGAGCTATTGTCCCACGGCATTGTTTCGTGTTGCCGACCTATTTGTGATACGGCTCACCACGGCTAATCTTGCAGGCGCGGTAGACCTGCTCCAGCAGCACCACGCGCGCCAAGTTATGCGGCAAGGTAATGCGTCCAAAGCTGAGCATTTCGTCAGCTCGTGAGCGAACATCGTCGCTCACGCCGTCCGATCCGCCAATCACAAAGGCGATGTCGCTGTTGCCTCGCAACATAAGATCATCGAGCCGCGCCGAGAGTTCCTCACTCGAGCGCTCTTTGCCCTCAATGGCCAGCAGGATCACATGCGCTCGGGGCGGCAGGGCTGCAAGAATCGCCGCTCCCTCCTTGTCGCGCGCGGCATCCACGCCGCCCGCCTTGGCCGGGTCGATATCGGCCACCTCGCGCATATCCACCTTGGCATAGGCGCCCAGGCGCTTGGTGTACTCGGCGCAGGCATCCTTCCAAAAACGCTCTTTGAGCTTACCGACGCATACAACGGTGCACTTCACGCGCGCCTACTCCTTCGAATCGTTTTGAACTTTGCCGGCGGTCAGCATCTGCTCGAACATAGAGGCCGACTGCGAAAAGTCGCTCGGCAGCACGACCGTCGATGTTTTACCCGTGCGAGCGAACTCCGTCATCATCTCGGACCATTGCGTAAACATGAACAGCTGGTTGGCCTCATCGTTGCCGACGCCCGTCTCCTGGATAATCTCGAGCGAATCCTTGATACCCAGCGCGATGGCCTTGCGCTGGTTGGCGATACCTTCGCCCGCCTTTTCCATTGCCTCGGCCTCGGCGGTCGCCTCGGTAACGCGCTTGATGCGGTCGGCCTCAGCGAGTTCCTGCGCAGCAGCGCGCTTACGCTGGGCGGCGTTGATGTCATTCATAGAGTTCTCGACCTCGGTCGGCAGCGCGATCTTGGTGATGAGCGTCGACACGAGGGTAAAGCCGTAGGCGGCCATCTGCTCGGATACGGTGGCGTTGACGTCCTTGGCGATGTCATCCTTCTTGGCAAAGACCTCATCAAGGGTATAGACAGGGATGGAAGAGCGCAGGGCATCGGTAATGAAGTCGCGCATCTGGTCGACGGGCTCCTGCAGCATGTAGTAGCTCTTGTAGATGCCCGAATCTGCCGGGCCGGCTCCCATGTCATAGCTCACGTGGTACTGAGCAGAGACCTCAAGGCCGATAGTCACGTTGTCCTGGGTCTTAACGTCGATCCCAAAACCGTTTTTCATGGTGCGCAGACTCACTGTGGCGGCCTTGCGGTCGATCACGGGCACCTTCATGTGGAAACCCGCGTTGACGATGCGGTTAAACTTGCCCAGGCGCTCGATGATCACAGCATGCTGCTGTTCAACGACATAGCAGGCGTTGGGAAGCAGTAGCAACAAAATGATGATGGGAAGCAGAAGGCTCGTAAGGGCAGCGATAATACCGGATAACAGCATGGTCTCTCCTCCGATGGGCACACGTTGGCACTAGGATACCCGCACAAAGCAGCCATGTGACACCATCAGGAGGCC
>NZ_JBNPLL010000030.1:0-8030 GCF_050313455.1 Collinsella sp. SGI.180 | reverse complement strand
ACAAAAACCGATATGCGGTAAAAATAATTCAATCTTAGGCTCATTCAAGTGAAAAGCGAGCAACCCAAGTTGAAAGAGAGACGCTGCCCTATCTACCTCCAAAGCAGGGTTCCCATCAAATTGCAACTCGATCATTCAATGTTGGAAAGATCATAAAGATGTCAAATGAACGCTTATTTAAGAAGGAAAGAGAACTCCCCTAGTGAATCGTCGCAATCGAGCGGTTGATAAAGGGAATCGATATGATTTTCAATTTCAGCACGCGTAAGACGCGTGAAATCAATGTTTAGAAGATTCTTTATAGTGTTTTTATCGAATCGATACTTAATAACCTTAGCGGGGATGCCACCAACAATCGAATAAGGAGGAGTGTCTTTTACCACAACCGCTCCGGCAGCAACAACTGTACCACGTCGCAAGGTCACACCGTCTAAAATGGTACAACCAAAGCCAATCCATACATCATCTTCAACAGTGATGCCGCCCTTGCCAACAGCCTCAACTATCGGCCTCTTCAAAGCAACAGCCTTAAAAGGAAATGTTGACAAATGATTTAAATGATGATCGCTTTGGATAACAAATGTAACCCCCTCTGCAATTGAACAGAAGCTACCAATAGACAATCTGGGCCTTTCGGAAGAAGACAGAACATCAATGGGGCCATATGAATAGTTCCCAACTTTAATATTCTGAAATGACCTAGGGATGCGCCTCATGGAGGTGTGATTGTTCAAATTAATTAAGCGCCAATAAATACGCTTTAAAAAATCAAACATTGATATTTCCTTTTATTCAAGTCGCCCCAACGCGCCCCGAAGGACGGTTAATAATTCAAGAAATGCACTTAAGCGAAATGCATAAGAAAGTCCCAAGTAAACTACCGCGCCAACTATGACCTCCAAAAGCAGAAGACAGAATGGCGAAAGCGACATAAGTCCGATAAGAAGCATCGAAGCACCCATTACGAGGGACAAGGATAAAGCAGGAAGGCAATCGGTCGTCTGCGCACGATAGCCGTACCCAATCAAAAGTCTATTTGGATATACGTCGACAAGAACTTCAATGAATGCACAGACAACCCATGAAAATGCAACGGCCTCAATTCCGAACATACAAGAAACAAGAGTAACAATAAGACAAAGCGGTTTCTTAATAAACTCAAGTTTAAGAGCTATATCACTTCTTCCAAGAGCTCTGATAACTTGTAAATTCTGAGATGGCACGATGTCCATCATTCTTGCAACGGCAATTATCTGAATGAACGGAACGCAGTCTATCCATTTATCCGTCAGCAATACCACAACAAGCGGTCGAGCCACAACTATCAACATCGTCATAATTGGGAAGACAGCAAACGAAACGCATTTTAAAATGCGACCGAACGCAATCTTCATCGAATCCATATCATCCGATATTTTTGAAAGTGCAGGAAAAAGCACCGCAGACAAAGTCGAAGAAATGTTAGTACTGAGCAGATCCGGAAAAGATTGTCCTCTAGAATAAAATGCAAGGTCACTCGTGGTATAAACTTTGCCCAATATCAATGTTCTTAAGTTGTTATATATAGTGCCAAATAAATCGCTAGCAAGAATTTTCCACCCATAACTCATGAGATTCTTAGCCGAATCTATGGAAAACAAAAGTCGAGGTTTCCATGGAACAAAGAAAAATAAGACAGCTGTATTGATCAATGAATTAGCCAAGCTTTGAGCAACAAGCGACCAAACCCCGCAACCCAAAATAGCCATAACAATCCCAATGGCACCAGATCCAAGTGAACCAAACAAGGATGCAAAGAAAAATAAACGAAACTGCATATGCCTAGAAACATAAGCACCCTGTATGGAATTAAATGCTCCAATAAAAAGAATCAAAGAACAAACGCGAATAATAGGAGTAAGGCAAGGTTCTTTATAAAAAGAAGCTATGCAGGGTGATATGAAAAACATACCAGCATAGATTATTGAAGAAACGAACATCGCCGCCCAAAAAATTGAGCAGAAGTCCATTTCATCAACTCGCTGAGACTGAATCAAGGAAGTTGAAAACCCACTTGTTACAAACACACTTGTAATTGCAGTAAATACGTTGACGATCGCAATCAAGCCGTATGCACTTGGATCAAGAATTCGAGCGAGAACGATTGAAAGCGCAAAACCAACAAGTTGTGCGAGAATACGTTCGGCGAACTTCCATAACAATCCGCTGACTATAGTGCTTTTTCTAATTTCCGCCATACCACCGCTCACCAAACTAGTTTTTATTTAAGGAAAGTGCGAGTTTTAATTTAAGTAAATACTTATACGCTGAATAATCCACTGAAGTGCACTTCATTTCATGTCTAAAAAAATACTCGACATCATGAGGATTTTCTTTAAAGTAGACATCTCCCTTTGAGCATTTATCACAGTATTCTAGATAGCTTTTTGTGAAATAATGATTTATCTGAATCGGCATTTTCCGTACTGGCGCAAAATTGAACCGATGAGCGCAAGGGTATGCGTAAGGATTAACGGGAGGTCGCGCCGCCCGGCCCTTCTTTGTCCACAGAAGATGATGAAGACAGGCGTTAACAGACTGATTGTCAGCAAGCTCGAAAGCGGTATTCATAAAGCACTTTCCGATATCACAATAACGTTCCCAAGAGCTTACAAAGTCTTCGACAACAAGTCCCCCACTATTGCGATCCATCTGTCCAGAAGAACCGAATAAACGCCAGTAAATCAAAACGCTACCGTACGAAGATTGAAAAGGGCGCAAGAAATCGCCAATTGAGTTAGTATCGACCGGCACAACAAATTCATCGATATCAATAAACCCCAGCCAATTAGTTTCCTCACTAAAGGAAGAAATGCAGTTCCTATATGCCTCCATTTGAGCCTGCTGTTTTGGCCAAGACACAAGTGTGACTATACCAGAATTAATATATGGATCTAAAACAGACTCATAGTCATCCTCGGAGTTATTGTTGTATAGATAAAAATGATCTACGCCAACAATGCGATGAAACTCAATCCACTCTCTGAGATACCTTGCTTCATTTTTAAATATCGCACAAATTGAGACATAGTATTTTTTATTCGTAATAGATACGCGAGTCAAATGATAACGGACACTCCACACGAATGATGAAATGGCACCATATGCCTCGTACGCCCATCTCGCAGGACCAATAGGCTTAGGGCTGTCAAATTCAAAAACTCTATCGTTTACAGTTTTATACATTCAATTTTCCAAACTAGTCTATTCCAGAAATCCAAATACCTTTTTAAATGAAAGACCTATAATCCTTTCATAGATTCGCTTCTTCGAGTAAAAAACCACTACAGTATCTGAAAAACGAGATAGATCATACGAACACGGTTCTTTCAATACTAAAAACTTAAATACCAAAGTCGCTATAAAGCTAAGGTTCGCATCTAAAACACTTAACAGAGTCTCAGAAGAAATATCCCCATCGCGATACAAATCAAGAATGATGGAAGGATATTCAACGGCAAAAGCCTCAAACAGATCATACGATCCCTTTTTGGAATGACCCGATGACAACTCATCAAGATACCTCCTGTTATCAATGAAGTAACTGGAGGAATCTCGTTGAGAAAACAAAATGTCGCAATGGGGGAATAAACGATTAACGCCGGCCGATAAATCAGTCTTAGCATAATGGTCTTTCCAAATACATAGACCGCCCGACCAAGACGATTGATAGCCCAATGTCTTAACAAAACTGTCAAATGAAGAAAGCTCAACTAATTCATTAGTTTCTAATGAACCATTTGCATAGTAAATTACAGGTTTTTCTTCCAAGTTATCATTTGCAAATTGAATAAACTTGGCCAAAGACCCAGGCATCAAAACCATTCTATGGTTAATAAACTTTATTAATGGTGCTGTCGCCCTATCAAAACATTCAATCTGGTTGGCAAACAATACAGCTGAAGTACGTGCATATATGCAGTTAGAGTGCTGAGATACAAACTCATTCATTTTTTGAAAAAACTGGAAATCAGCACCGTTATCGGTCACAACGACCTCATATAGATCTTCAGAAATTCCTTGGCAATAAATACTGTCCAGCACATCAAAAACTTCGTCAATGCCATTAGTGGGGATGCAAAGGGATAGAAGTTTACTCATACAATCCACCTTGCTTCACAGTTTGATTTCTTAAGTATTCGGCCGTGAGCGAAATCCCTTTTTCGAAACTGGTCGAAGCCGGATAACCAAAACAACTTGTAAATCGACTCACGTCCAAATAATTAACTGGAACATCAGATTTACGCCCATCAACATATTTGATACTTAACCTAGTTGACAGAGCATGTTCAATTGACTGAATAATATCAATGATGCTGCGAGGTGAACCCGACCCAAGATTGAAAAGTCGATACTCGCCACTATATAGCTCAAGTTTTCGTAATGAACGAATAACATCATCGATGTATATATAATCTCTTACAATGTCACCATTTCCATAAACAATCGCCTCTTCACCAGTAATAGCCTTATAGATAAAAGTGGTAACAACTCCGAGGTTTCCCGCAGGATCTTGTCCAGGGCCAAACGGATTTGCAAGCCTAACTATGTTGTAATCCAAGCCATATAAATAGTTATATAAATACAACATTTTTTCAATTTGAACCTTTTGGATGCCGTAGGCATTAATCGGCTGTTCACGCATAAGTTCATTAAAAGGCGGAGTCTGGTCTTTCCCGTAAACAGTTCCACCAGATGAAATAAATATAACCTTGGAGACACCCTGGTCTACGCACGCTCTCAAAAAAACATCAGTTGGTCGAACCAAATCGGTCATTTCAGCAGCGATGTCCAAATTTGTACACGAAGGTTTTGAAGTAGCAATGAGATAATAAACAACATCTACGCCCTCTAGAAGCTTCCAAGGACTAGAGAGTTTTAAGAAATCCCCGTTGACAACCGAGATGTTATTTCTATCAGCAAACTCAACCTGCCCTTTTCGAGAAAAAGCAACCACTGTGTTGTCCTGCTCTAACGCCAGAGATCTAACGAGGTTTTTTCCGATAAAGCCAGAGGCACCTAAAACCAAAAATTTCAATTAAGACCTCCAGAGCAAGCTAAAACCAATATGCGTTTAACTATGTTAAAGCGCATAGCAGCAAATAAAACAGGGCAAATGTAAACACATAATTTTATGCAAGACATCTAGCCATTTGCCTATAAACAACCAAACAGAAACAACATTCGCAAAGAAAGCTCCTCGGAAATTTTTTCACGAAGCCGTCCCCGCATAAACGCTTTACGCCATACTGAATGACCGGTAAACACCTTAAGCATCTCAAGTTTGTCATGATCCAAATCTGAACCGTACAAATGGAGAAGCTTATTTAATTGCGCTGTAACGTTATTCAAATATCCCGACTTAAAAAAATAGCTCAACCGATAATTCAAGAGAGAAAAAAATCCCGACCCTGTAGGGCTCACATTGTCACCGGTACGACGATAATCGAGAGAACAATAGTCATCAAAAACAACATCGCCAAGCGCGTAAGCGATTAAAGCAATCCACCAATCATGCCAAGAAACATCTTTACATCCAGAAGATAAATACTTATTGATGAGCGGACGATTAATTACCAACGTGTTACCAGAAACTTTATTTTCAAAAAGACATCTTTCGAAATCGATTCTTCCATTATTCAAATGAGACTTATTAACTCGATTTAGATTTCCATCACAGAAAAAATACTCCGAACAATAAGCAACCGGAAGCCCGCTTCGTTCAACACTTTTGATTTTAGATACCGCTCGACTGATTTTATCGGAAAACCAATGATCGTCTTGATCACAAAAAGCCAGATAGTCACAATCATTCGCCGCAATTTCAGAGATATGGAAAAAAGATTGAACAACCCCCTCGTTCTGACCAAGCACGCACGTCACACGAGGATCGTCTTTGAAACGCGCCAATATAGACGAAGTACCGTCACTTGAACCATCATCTCTAATGTATAAATGTAGATTAGGATAGGTCTGCATTAAAACGGACTCTATTTGTTCTTCTATATGCGGTGCTCCATTATAGGAAGAAAGAACAACGGCGACCTTAGGATTGTGAGACATATTCACCTACCAAGTAAAATGACGGGCAGTATTTCAATAGCTAATAGATTGGTATCTCGTTAGATCGAAATTAAAGCGAGCTACAAACGGCCTTATTATATACAGTCAATGCTAAGAACCTGAATGCAAGGTCTTCAAATATCTGACTGACAGCAATGTATGCCGTCCATTGATTTCCTTTCGTTATAAAAGCACTCAATTACTTGCTTATACTTACAGTTAATTATCAGACATGATTATTCGAGCGTTGCCCGAAACAGGAGAAAACAATGGACCGCCCAAAAATTCAGATTTTAATGGCAGTATTTAATGGAGAATCTTATTTATCTGATCAAATCAAATCTATCCAATCCCAAACTTATTCAAACTGGGAGTTATTGATATCGGATGATGGGTCTACCGATGGATCATTAGATATCATTAAAAACGCGATTGACGAAGATCATCGCATACGGATGGTTTTAGATGCCAAACAATACGGTAGCGCAAAAAAACACTTCATGGCATTGACCGAGATTGCAACATCAGACTACGTTATGTACTGCGATCAGGACGATATTTGGGATAAAGATAAAATTGAAATAACCCTCAACGAAATGCTTCAAGCAGAAAAACATCACCCGCATAAACCGATTTTGGTATCTACCGACTTACGCGTAGTCGACTCTAACCTAGGTTTATTACACCCGTCATTCCTTAGAATGAGTGGCATGAAATCCAGCAAGAGAGATTTCGGCTACTTTCTTTCATCCTGCCTCGTTACGGGATGCACAATGATGATTAATCGTGAACTTAGACGAATTGCCACAAGAAGTGTCAATATTGATAAAATCATTATGCATGATTGGTGGCTATCTCTAATCGCATCCGCTTTTGGGTACGTTTACTATATTCCGAAAGCAACCATTTCCTATAGACAGCATGGCGACAACTCTGTTGGAGCAGAAAAACGGTCGATAATAACTGCATTATTGTCCCTAAAACTCATGCATGACCGTATGATGTTAACGATTGAACAGGCTTCAGAGTTTTATAACTGCTACAACGAACAACTTGTTGGAGAAAATAGACGACAAATTATCTCCTATCTACAACTAAGGGATGCAAACGCGTTTCAAGTTATTCCTTGTCTAACGAAAGCCAATGCTTGGAGAGATGATTGGCTAGGTAATCTTGGAATGATCATTCGATTCATTGTCTAATCTAAAGAAGCAATGGAACCTGCTTGACAAGTAAATTAGGGGGGCATCGCAGACTCCGGTGCCCCCCTAATGTGGCAAATCTAGCTATTCACAACAGACATCACGATACTATTAAGGCTCTCACCATAACCCTCGCCCGGAACAGCCCAACGACCGTTAAGATCAGTGGTCTTTGGAGCGCAGCCGCGAGAAACTAAAGCAAAACGCGGATCAACACAGGGGTTATTCAGGGGTTCAACACAGGCGTACGCTTTCAGATGTTGAACTTGAGCTCTTAGTCCCTCTCGAACGTCAGAAAACGTGTAACCAGGATGCCCGGGGCCAGTTGCTCCAATACCGGCAAAATTGCACTGTTCAGCCTGCACCAAATTACCAAATCTTAGATATCCAGTTTCTTTCATTACCTGAGCATATACAACCTCCGGGCAAACACCCTCCGAAAGCGACTCCTCATAGAGAATTTTTATGAAATCATCGATGGAACAGGCCCCCCTGCTTTCATACACGGTAGCCGGATAGGCATCACGCCCAACGACACTCATATAATGGGCCACAGCGTTTGAATATGATGAAAAGCTGGGCGACATGATATAGCCCTCAAATCCAGCCATGCTTGAACCATTTCGACCTTCTATTTTGCCGAACTTGACGAAGTGAAGGTAATAAGGTTTAAGGCTATTGCTATATGCCCTGCGTAAATCAAGATATCTACTTTTATAGCCATAA
>NZ_JBNPLL010000029.1:0-8620 GCF_050313455.1 Collinsella sp. SGI.180 | reverse complement strand
CGTGGACACACATTTTGTCCTATAAGCCCCCTTATGGAGTCATTTCTACCGTTACCCGAATCATTTGTTGAACAATAAAATTGTTATCAAGATGGTCGCTAAAATGGCATCGTTATTATAAAAGGGGAGATAAAACGGTGTCTGAACAGGCAATGTATGATATTGATAACACCTTTGACGTGAAGTTGCTCAATCCCGGCGGAAATGCTGTTCTGCCGATTGATATTCATGATTTTGCCGACGCCGCCGATCATTGTGTTTTAGTTGATAAGACCATGTTTATTGCCGATATCTTAGATTGCGAATCGACTGTGGCGCTCTGTTGTCGGCCTCATGGTTTTGGCAAGAGTATGAACCTCTCCATGCTCAAATGTTATCTGGAGCGTCCTGTGCCCGGCTCGTCGAGCATGAACCTATTCATCGATAGCCAAATATGGGACGCAGAAGATGGCATCTATCGTGATGAGTATGCACGCTATCCGGTCATTGCTTTGGATTTTTTCACTTCCTCCTATCGAGGCGCCGATGTCGAGGCCGCCATGCGCGATGTCGTCGCTCGTGAGTGCGCTCGTCTGTTGCCGCTGCTGGACGTTCCCGATTTAGCGCGCAGCGACGTGCGCCATATCGAGCGCGTAGCGCGCGGTGTTGCTGGTTCTGATGAAATCGATTCGGCTCTTGGGGTGTTAATCGAGCTCCTCCGTATGGCATGTGATGAACAGGTTGTGCTGCTGGTTGATGGGTATGACGCGGCGTTTACGAATCATATGCAGGCGAAGGGCGCCTATGGCTCGTGCTTTGTCGAGTTGCTTGACCGCTTGTTCTTTGACGTCATTGTCTCCTCGATCGACTCTTTGCGGCTGGTTTGCTTGATGGGGGAGCGACCCGGCCCCGCACGGGCGGCATTTGCGCATCGCAACTGCCCGTATTGTTTGGCTTCGCCCTTGTCGAGCTGGTGCGATCGCCGGTTTGGTTTTTCGGATGCCGAAAACAGGGCACTGCTAGATTACATTGGCCAGAGCGACAGACTGGATTGCGCGCGTGAATGGTTCGAAGGTTACCGGTTTGGCGGGTTCTATTGTTCGAACCCGACGCGTGTGGTTGAGTTCTTGTCTCGGGGCTGCCTGCCGCCAACGCGCTTTGATGTATGTTGCTATGCCGATTGTCTGAACGAGACTGTGGGCGCCTGGGATTTAAGATGGCTTGCGGCAATGTTTGATTTGCTTAATCCGTATGGCTGTGTTGAGGCGCCACTGTGCTTGGACGCCGTGAAGCCTGATGCCGGAACAGCGGAAGGTATTTGGACCGATTTGTATTTGAGTGGACTCCTGACGACAGATGCGACCGATCACCAGACGGACGGCAATCTGCCCCGCGCCCTGCGCCTTCCCAATAACGAGCTCCGGTATGCGCTGCGTCTTGTGATTATCGAATGGTTCGAGTGCGCTGCCGAGAGTGCCGAGACTATTGATGACTTCCAAGAGGGTCTTTGCCGCGGAGACGAGCGTGCAGTTAGGCGAGCTTTGGACGCAATTATTAATGACTTGGGCGTCGATGGAGACGTGTCGGATTTGCCGCTGGCTTTTCGTTTGGCACTGCAGGGTCTTTGTTTTGGGTTGCCTGGGTATGCCGACCCTGCTACAAAACGAGCGTACGGTTTGGAGCTTGGGGGTTTCCAGGTGTTTCCGACCGTCAATACCTTTGATGCGGCGGATACGCTTGGCATATTGGATAGCCGCCCGCTTATCTCGGTCAGCATGCTGTACGACTCCGATGTCGATGCGTTGGGCCTAGAGCTTCTGTCAGTACAGGCATTGCTCGATATCGAGCGGAGCGGTCTCGACGACATTCGCGTGCCACGTCCTGCCGTGGGCCGCGTGCGCTGGGGGTTTGGCTTTGATGGACAGCGAGTTGCCGTCGCATGTCAGAAGTTATAGGAGGGCCGGCTTTACTCGGTTTCCTTCATGGGCGGCATGGGCTTCCAGTTGGGGTCGCGTACGATCTTGCGGGCATCCTTCATGCCACGGCGCAGCGCCGGAATGCCGGTCTTAAAGCACTTGTCGACGGCGGCAAGGCGGATGAACTCCTTGCAGAAGGTCGCCACATTGCCCAAACGGAACAAAATGGGGTGGTAATCACCGTAGATCTGCATGTAGCGGGCCAAGTAGCCGCGGTTACGCATGATGTAGTAGCGATTGGTGTCACTGGTGGAATTGAGCTGACGCTTACCGGCGATATCCCAGTTAGAGACGGCGCGGGCGCGCTTAAGCACCACATCGGCGACTACGACGGCAGGGAAGTGTTGGCTGGCGACATAGCCGTAACAGGCGTCATCGCCATAGATGAAGAAGCGCGCATCGGGCAGGCCGATCTTGTCGACTACGCGGCGCGAGAACAGGCCGCCCTCAAAGCATAACTGGTTCATGGCGCGGTAGCCTTCGGGGCCCAGGTCCCACTTAGCGATGGGGTTGGGGATACCAAGCGAAAGGATGAGCTGGTACTGCCAAAAGAAGGCGCCGCCGTCAAAGTCCAGGCGCGAACCCTGGATGACGTCGTAGCGGTCGGTCCACTTGGCCAGGCGCTCGATGCCCTCCGGGATGACGAGCACGTCGTCGTCCATGACCCAAAACCACTGGGCGCCCAGATCGTAGGCGCACTTGGTGCCGGCGGAGAAGCCGCCCGCACCGCCGCCGTTTTCGAGCTGCGGGGCGTAGATGACGCGGTCGGTGCCGCCCTGCGCGTCGGGCTGATCGGCGTCGATGCCCCACAGGTTGGCCAGGCGCTCGTTGAATGCGGCACACATGGCTTCGGTCTCGCGCGAATTCTCGTTGTCGACGATTACGATACGCCACGGCGCGGCCGTGAGCTCGGTCATGGAGTCGAACAGGTTGGCCAGGAGTTCCTGACGCTTGTACGTAACGACGACGATGGCGAGCTTGTCGATGGGGGCGGGGAGGGTAGAAGTCATGAACGAGAATATCCTTTCGCGTGGGCAGCATATCGGCCCTGCGGAATAAACAACGTGTCCCATGGGACACGACTATTGTAAGCGTAGGCGGGCGCCCGCGGGTAATGTTCCGCTAATCACCAAGAACGTTTGCTACAAGCCTGGTTGACGTGTGGCGAGATTTCAAGCGCGCATTGTGGTATTACGTAGGTGCCGATTCCTGTGGACGCGATCTTTCTGTTTGGATGCCCTGTGAATAAAACTCGTTTAGCTTCCTTTGCCGATAGCCTTCCCGTCAAGGTCATGTTGCTGTTTTTGGTTTTTCAGGTCGCATTTGTCCTGAGCAATACCGCGGCGAATTGCCTGCCGAGGCCCGTTGTCGAGTCACATGCGCAGGGTTCGGAGTCCTCTGCCCTGTTGTCTGACATGTATGTCTACGACCACCGTGTTGCAGCTGGTCCTGTTTGCTTTGATAACAATCGCTTTATCATTGAAGTCGCACAGCAAAAGGACCAAGGTTCTCCGTTTAAGACGATGACTGTTGCCGAGATTGATGACGTTACGAAAGCCGGCGGGATTACGCATCAGCAGTACTACCGGTATTGGCATGGATGGCAGCTACTTACGAATGTCTGCCTGTTTATTGGTGGTATCGACGTTGTCGTGGTGCCTGCGGCCGCTCTGGCGATTGCCGGCTCCGCTTGCGCTTACGTTGCCTTACGGAAGCGATTTTCAAAGCCATTGACGTTGGGGTTTCTTACAATCCTGCTGTTCTCGACCAATCTGTTTTTCAATTTTATCGGTGATCTGCTGCTGTGCATCTCGTTCTTCGTGGCGCTCATCATGATGTCTTGCATGAGCCTTCGTTTGGGCTTGGCCCCGAACGCACGGGTTTTCACAAGCCGCCTTGTCCTTTGGTCGATAGCGACGGGCGCCGTTTTTTCGTTTCTTGACTTTTTAACGATTCCTGCCGCAGTTGTCGCCCTGCATTGCTTTTTCGCCTTCATTGCGCTCCCCAAGGGTGTGCGCCCCAAGCGTTGCGTCGTCACGATGCTGCAGGCGCTCTTTGGGTTTGGGCTTTCGTTTGTGTTTACCTGGGCGATGAAATGGGTTGTCGCGGCATTTGTGCTGGGCTGGGACGAGGTCTTTTCGAACGTTCTGGGCGAGATGGGCCTTTGGTCTGCGCATGGGACTTCGTCACTGTTGCCCCAGGCTGACTGGCCTCAGATTTTGAAGGAGTTTTATTGCATGAGCCCGCAGCTGTTCGCCATTTGCTCAACTGCCGGTTATGCGATGATCTCGAACGTCGTTTGCCTTGTTTCGTTTGCTGCCGTATTGGCGATTTGGGTTGCCGTGCTCGTTTGCTCGATACGGGGCGGCGCGCAAGACGGTCGTCGGTGCAAGGTGTTGATTCAGTCGCTGCTCATGGCACTGCCTCTGGTTGTTGTTCTGGGTAGTTTCGTTGTTATGCATGACCATGCGATCGTTCATATTCCGGTATTTGGCTGCAAGAATTGGGCGATTGTCTTTGCGATTTTATTTGTTTCGGGTGTAAGCGCGCTTCGTGGTCTGAGGAGTCAGAAGGTCGCTTAGCCGTTCATACGGGCCTTGATGGACTCGACTACGGCCCTGCGAACGATATCCACGAGGAGTAGGGCAAGCGCGAGGCAAAGGCTCATAAGGATTCCGAGCAAAATGGCGGCGGCTGGACGGGGTTCTCCCGTTTGGATGCCTCTCGCCATGGTGTAGATTGCCTTGTCGAAGATGGGGCGCCAGACATTGCAGGTAAACGATTGTACGGCGTAGAAAGCGAGTGTTCCTGCGGCGAGAGACACGATTGTCTTATCTGCGGCTGAGGTTTCGTGGCGCGGCTGATGGAGCGCTGCGGCGGCAACGGATGCGGCGGCCAAGATAAAGGATATGACGGAAGTGGACTTGAAGGAGAGCTTCCAGAGCGCGTCGTACTGGCTATTTGCCGATAGCAGAAGCTCGAGCGCGATGGTGGAGGCAACGAGTCCGATGAGTACGATCTTGGATTTTTGAGCGCCGGATGCGTTTCCGTGGTATTCGAGGGCAAAGCGCATTTCTCCAGCTGCAATAAACGCGACCAGGTAGGTAACGGCGCTCATGAGTTTGCGCCACAAAATGATACCGGCCGCTTCGTTTGTTGTCGCCGCGATGTAGCAGTTGATTCCAAATGTTGCGAGCACAAGAAGCGCTACGACAAACGGGGCTCTTTTGCTGCCGATTCGCTGTCGTATCAGCGCAATCACTGGGACAAGCAATACGGAGACGGCGTAGACCCAGATAAACTCGATGCCCAACGTGAGCCAGCCAATCTCATGCAGCGAGATTTCTGGTAGGGGATAGACGTACATCGAGACAAGCAGGCAGGTGGCGCAATAAAAGAGCGTGGGCAAGACGATCTTTTTGAGGCGATCAAGCGATTTAAGCGTGAGACCCTGCGCGGATGAACCGTTTTGGAGGGCGCGTACCGCCGAGGGAATAAGGAAGTATCCCGAGATCATAAAGAAGACCTCGTTGGCCCAACAGCCCAGTAGATTAATGAACCCTAGCAACCCCGAATAGGGAAAGACGGCGAGCGGCGCATATTCCGGTTGACCGGCGCAGACGGCTTGAAAGGTCCACTGAAACGTGTGGAATATCGCGATGCCAGCAACCGCGATTAAGCGCAGCGCTTCGATGGAGGTATTTCTGCTTGCTTTGCTGGCCATCAGACTATTTTCCAGCGCGTGCGTTGTATGAACCAAAGTGCGATGTGATTATTTTTAGAGTCTGCTTGGGGCCCTTGTTCCATACGTTATACAAGCCTTCGCCCACGAGGTCCTTGGCGTATGCGCAGTAGCTGATTTTAGGATTGGCGATGCCCATATACTCGGCATAGAGCTTTTTGGCCGCGGGAGTAACGCGAGGATTGGCAAATACCAGTTCTTGCGGCATGCGTTCGAACATCCTGTGGATGGCCTGCTCGATTTCGGGGTGCCCCTCAATTCCGGTGTGCTCAATCATGATGCCCATATAGGTGAAACCGCGTGTGATTTGCGGTGTCCAAACGGCGGGGTCGGTGACGTTGAGCCGCTCAAGAACATCGACCATGTCATTCCAGCGATTAAACGGCATCAAGGGGTCACGCTTGGCCAGAGCGGCCGCCTTTTCGGGTGTTTCCTCGCGGTAGCAGTAATACGACTTGGGCCAGTAAGCGATCGCCTTTGCCTGGCAGAGCGTTTCGACAAGGAATGGATTATCGGCCCAGCCCGCACCGGGGATTTCCTTAAACCAGATATTGTTTTGCAACAGGAAGTCGCGACGATAGATTGCCGACCAAATGGACGGATGATGGGCCAGCAGGTGTGGAGCGTCGTGAATGGTGAACGGTTGCCGAGGCGGTTTAATGCGACCGCGATATGCGCAATGTAGTTTGACCTCTTGGGGGGTATCGGGGTTGCGAATGATCCAATACGGGGTCTCAATAATATCGAGCTTGTTCGGATCGCCAAATTCGCGCTTGGCAAAGGCAAGCATGTCGGAGTACATTCCGGGCTCGATCCAGTCATCGGGCTCGAGGATGGCAATCCAGTCGCCCTTTGCCTCGCGAATGCCCAGATTGCAGGTTGCGCCGTAGCCCTGGTTTGCCTTATCGATCACTCGAACGCGTGAGTCGAGCGCAGCGAAATCTTGCATAATGGCGAGGGAGTTATCAGTAGATCCGTCGTTGATGGCGAGGATTTCCAGCTCAATTTTCTTTTCCTTTAATAGGCTGCCTATAGCCTGAGAAAGATACGGCTCGGCATTGTAAGTAGGCACGATTACGGTTAGCATTCAAACACTTTCTCTAGGCGATTAGGAAGAATTATACCTAATTGCGTTTGCAACGGTTTTAAACGGTTTTAGTTGCATATGAGTGAAAGCAGCTAAAACAGTTGCGTCGTTCTTCGCCGGAGCCTCGCGTAAATCAGGTCAAAAAAAGCGGCTAATTTCGAATGCTGTTTCTTTGTTTTGATTTACGGCCTGATGGATTGCGTGGGCCAATATACATGCAAATCAATCTAACTTGTAGCACTCTATATTTGCTTTGATTTTCTGGGAAGTGCTTTTGCGGTTGGCTTGCTGCTCATGGGCTCCACCTGCCTTATAATTTCGAGAGCATCACCTGTACTTGTATCTGATGGGGGCTGGCATGAAATGTCATCTTCAACTTCTTGCGACATTCGTTGCAGCGTTAGTTATTGGACTTAATCCATTGATTGGTTCGGTCGCCACTGCCTATGCAATCAACGGGGAGCCTGTTCAGCAGGATTCACCTGCTGAAGTCGCGGATTCTGAGAGCAATTCATACTCGACTAACGACCCCGCCTCCTCGCCCTCCAATAAGAATCAGGACGACTCTGTCAATCTTGCCGGAGAAGAAAATGACTCTTCCGTTGTGGCGGATGGGAACGGCGACGTTTTAACCGATTCGTATCAGTACCTCTATATCGCCTATCCGCAGCTTCCAGTCGGTGTGGACCAGGTGATTGCTTTTGCTACCCCTAACGATTCCGATGTACTTACCGATGCGACTCTTGAATTGGAATCCACGACTGGGCATTCCCTTTCTGTTAGTGCGACGGCCGTCAGTGGTAATGCTGCCGCATTTCAGTTCGGTAAGGATTATGCCGAGTGCGAATATGATTTGATTTCGATCTCCTATCATCTGCAAGGCGATGCCACGGAGCACAGTGTCGATTTGATGCAATGCGGATATGCGTTCGACATTGATGCGAATGCCACTGCGGACGACGACCTCGTCGAAGGCAGTGTCAATTCGTCTGTCTACTATTCAGACGATTCTGGCGATGCGATTCAGGCTGCCACGATTGGCGATGCGCTTAACGCCTCAAATGGGGTGCAATCTCTCTCTCTTACCGATACTGCTGTGAACGGTGCGTATGTTATTGCTCTTGATCCTGGTCATGGCGGCGTTGATCCCGGCGCTCAAGGTAATGGAAAGAGCGAGGCAGATCTAACTTGGAAGATTGCTGTTGCCTGCAAGGCCAAACTTGAGCGATACGGTTTTAAGGTTGTGATGTCTCGAGAGCAAAGTGGATCTTACGGCAGCAACGATTATCTGTACCGCGTTCAGCGATGCGTAAAGCAGGGCGCACAAGCTTTTGTGAGCTTTCACATTAACTCTGGTAGTTCTGCGGCGCATGGTGCTGAGGTTTACGCGCCTACGGCCAATGGCACGAGCTATACCCAGGCGTCTGTTGAGCTCGCTCAGAAAGTAATGAATAACCTGCATGCTCTTGGCTTAACCTACCGTGGTGTATTCCAAATGGAACTTGGGGATGAGTTTGCCGTTATTCGCTGTGCGCGCGAGCAAGGGATTCCGGGTATCTTGATTGAACATGGCTTTATCTCTAATTCGGGCGATGCTTGGAATTATTTTAGTGATGCCGGTTGCAAACGTCTGGGCGAAGCGGACGCCGATGCGATTATTGCTCAATTCCCGCGTTCTAGTTGGATGGATTACTCCGCTGTATTTGATGCTGACTATTACCTAAAGAATAATCCTGACGTCGCTAAATGGGCCAGCAACGATAAAGACAAGGCCCTTCAGCACTTCATTAACTACGGCATGGCCGAGGGCCGCCGCGGCAACGAGGAGTTCGACGT
>NZ_JBNPLL010000028.1:0-8824 GCF_050313455.1 Collinsella sp. SGI.180 | reverse complement strand
CTCAGGTGCAGCATTGACTAGCGCCAGCCTGGCTTTCGTCGGAGGAGGCTCGCTTGCAGTTGGCGGCATGGGCATGGCTGGCGGAACTGCGATTCTAACAGGCGGAGGCGCGTTGCTTGGCCTCGCGGGATCAGGTGTAACCACGGCGGCGAGCGTTGCCGTGCAATCGTCCGAGTCTTTCGTGCAAAGCGAATGTTCCAAGCTTCTAGCGTTCTGCTCTGAAATCGCCGTCAAGAAATACGGACGCTACGACATCGCCTCTCTAGCGCAACAAGGAATGCAGAACTGCGCAGAGGAGCTACGCGCCGAAATCGAGAAGCTGTCGAATAAGGAAAACGGTCAAGACAAAAAGCTTATCTCCCAAATGAAGAAAAGCTTGAAGTGCATGGAGCGTTGCGAAAAGGCTCTCGAGAAACTGCAAGATTCAAGGAAATTGCTGGATTAGCTCGACCGGGACAAATTGTCCCAATGGGGACATTTGAAACTCATAACCGATTAGCACCAAGCCACTTGCGATTATTCCAAACGAACAATGTCCAAATCATTTTGCAAACGTGCAGGTTGGTGACATCATATGTAAGCCACTTGCGCTAATTGTCCTCCGATGATTGACTGGGGAGATTCTATCAAATGTGTAGCCGCACGGTGCAATGTCGCCTGAAGTCTGCTTAAACGAACATAAGACTGGACCCAAGAACTAGGTGCTATTCGCGACCTCACGTGACCCACGAAAAAGCCTCGGGCACTCCGAAAAACCGTGACCTAAATTTGACCGCATGCCCAAACGTCGATTTTTGAGACTGGGTGTAAATAGGATTCACTAGAACAAACTGCGACAAACTGGGACAAACTGGAGAAAGTTTTCAACTATAGAGTGAAAGTAGCCCGTATAGGCTTTGTGCAATAAGAAAACCCCAGTTTAACTGGGGTTTTCTTATTACGATCGCACCCCCTAGGCTTCTCACGGTCAGGGAGCTGACGGAGGCGCACGTGAAAGAGACCGGCGGAAATCACATCGCACCCAAGGAAACGGAGGCGAGGAGCGCTCTCTCGAGTGCTCCCTGGAACTCGTCAGCTGTCATCTGCGGAACCAAATCCTTGATGTTCCTCACGCGGGCGAAAACAGACCTCATGGCGGTGCCGCAGTACTTCCTCTTGCCGGGGGCAAGCAGGCGATCCATCGCGTCCAGGTCAACATCGAACAACACGCTGCCGTGGAACACGACCAGGTCGCCAGCGTCTTGCCATGCGCATCCGCATACCTTGCGACCGGCGACGTAGACGTCGTTGCGGTCGTTTCGGACGGCCGGCACGCCCAGGGCCATCAGGGCCCGCTCGGGAACCTCCATGGCGCGCGGAAGGAAATCACGCGGCACCGCCATCGAGAATGCCACGCACCCCTCGTCGCGGTAGACCGCCCCGCCGCCGCTTTGCCTCCGGACGATGTCGACACCCAGCTCCTTGGCAAGTGCGGCGTCGACTTCCGCTTCAATGTCTTGGTTGAAGCCCACTGAGACGCAGGGGGCGTCCCGGTGGGTGAAAAGGAAGGGCGTGCCCGTGCGAAGAAGCTCCTGCTCGAAGGCGAGGTTCTCGTAAGCGGTGCGGTAGGGGCTCTTCACGACGTTCAGCATCAGCCCACCGTCGCCAGGAGCTGGCCCTCGGACACCATGCCGCCCTTGCAGGCAATGCCAATCTTTCCAGCGCACGGTGCCACGACCTCCATCGTGCCCTTGCCCTGCTCGAGGGAAGCAACTACTTGCCCGGCCTCCACGGTATCGCCGTCTGCGACCTTCCAGAAAAGTATCGCGTTGCCTCGGGTCGATCTGATCTCCATGGTTCCTCCTACCTCAAGTACGCTGCGACTTCCGCCGGCGTGAGCACCATGCCAGCGGACACGACCTTGCCGTCAACGACCAGCGCAGGCAGGCTCATGGCGCCGTAGCCCATGATGCGGTCCATGTCGGTGATGTACTCAAGCTCCGCCTCGAGCCCCAGCTCGGCGATGGCCGCTTGGGCGTTCTCGTTCAGCTCGTGGCAGCAGCCGGACCCCAGCACCTTCACCTGGCGGGCGCCTCCGCAGCCGCAGGGCTCTGCCTTCATCTGCGGAGCGCCATCATTGCACGCGCAGGGAACGGCGGCCTTCTCTTCCTTCTTCTTTCCGAATCCGAACAATCCCATGACAATTTCTCCTTTCGACGCGCCCGCACCGTGCGGGCTCCTAACCGGTTAGAACAGCGGCTGCAGGAAGTTGAACACGTAGCCGCTTATGCACATGCCGACGATGCACAGCCCCACGAACGTCACCATTAGCTTCGGCTTGATGACGCGGGAGAGCATGGTCAGGCTGGGGATGGACAGCGTGGTGACGCTCATCATGAAGGCCAGCACCGTGCCCAGGCCCGTGCCCTTGTAGTACAGGGCCTCGGCGATGGGGATGGCGCCGAATGTGTCGGCGTAGATAGGCGCGCCGACGAGGGTGGCCAGCACCACGGCGAAGGGGTTGCCGTCGCCCAGGACCAGCTCGATCCACTCGGCGGGGATCCAGTTGTGGATGAAGGCGCCGATTCCCACGCCCAGCAGGATGTACGGGAACACCTTCCTGAACGTGCCCCAGGTCTCCCTGCGGGCATAGGCCAGGCGCTCGGCCACGGTCATGGACAGGAGCTCGGCGTCCGCCGGCGCGTCGCCGCGGACGAAGTCGGCCAGGTGCTCCTCCATGCCCATGCGCTGGATGACGGTGCCGCCGGCGATGGCGATGAGCAGGCCAACCACCGTGTAGGCAACGGCAACGCCCGGGACGAAGATGCTCATGATCAGCACCAGGCTGCCCAGGTCCACCATGGGCGAGCTGATGAGGAAGCTGAAGGTGACGCCCAGGGGCAGGCCCGCGCGGGTGAACCCGATGAACAGCGGGATCGAGCTGCAGCTGCAGAACGGCGTCACCGTTCCCAGCAGTGCTCCCACCACATTTCCCCAGATGCCCTTGAAGCGGCCCATGATCTTGCGGCTGCGCTCGGGCGGGAAGTGGCTCTGGATGTAGCTGATGGCGAAGACGAGCACGCACAGCAGGATGACGATCTTCACCGTGTCATAGATGAAGAAGTGGAGCGTGCCGCCCCACTGGCCCGCTGCGTCAATGCCTAGCGCGCCCAGCAAGGCGGCGATCAGTTCGCTCAGCCACTGCATCTTCAGCACCTGGTCCAAGATGAACGTTCCGATGGATTCCATTGGGACTCCTTTCATATTGATGTATCGATATATATCTATGTTAAGACGACAATATAGGAGTCACATAGATATATGTCAATATATGAATTTGCGTGATATACTGAAGCTGCCAGACAGACAGGAGGAAACCATGGACAACGAGAGCCTCGCGGCGGCGTTCAAGGCGCTGGGCGACCCCACGCGCCTGCGCATCTACCAGGCCATCAAGGACAAGGACGATATCTGCGCGTGCAAGATTCTTGAGCAGATGGACATCACCCAGCCCACCCTTTCCCACCATGTGAAGCAACTCTGCGCCGCCGGGCTGGTCAGCCGCCGCAAGGACGGCCGCTGGATGCACTACTCCGCCAATCGCGAGACGGCAGCCGTCCTTTCCGATTGGATATCCGGTTAGGCCGTGACCCAGCGTGACCCCAGAGAATGACCAAAATTGTATGGATATCCGTGACTCAAATTTGACCCCATGGATTTTCGGCAATTTTTGAGACTGGGTATAAATTGGGCGAACTAAAACAAACTGCGACAAACCGGAGCAAACTGGAGAGAGTTTTTAACTATAGGTTTGCAATTGTCGCTGGTGGCTTGCATGTGATGCCGCTTCAGATCACCTGAAAAGGGGAGGATTTGGCCGCTCTACCCTGCCCTTTTTGCTACTGGGACAAAAATGAAACTCAACACCCTTGAGTTTCATTTGAGTTTCGATTATCAGAGCAGTTTTGTCTCACTTTTGTGCCGTTGAGTATCGCCGTGTATCGCCACGTTCGTTTTCCGTATAAAATACGAGACGACATGGAAATGCCCGCACTTTCGATTCATAGAGTGGGAATAGGAGAAGATTGGGAATAGAATTCCCAATTTTAGTAGGAACAGCGTAATTAGGTACGCGAATGGGAAGGGGAGTCCCGCGGGACTCCCCTCTGTTTAGATCGAGAATTAGAACGGTAACGTCACGTATGCTTTATGCGTGCTTGCATTTGCGATACGCGGCTAACGCGATGCCGACTGCTATCAGGGCTGCTGCACTGAAGCAAAGGGATGCCACGAGTGCCATCTGGTTGTCACCGGTCCGGGGGATTGTTGAGTTGGTGGGAGCGGAGTCGGCATTCTTCTCCCACTGGGCGTACAGGGTGGTGTCCTGGTCTGCGTTCTTCTTGGGGTCGAAGGCCTGCTTGCCTTCCTTGTCGTAGGTCCAGCCTTTGAAGGTATAGCCTTCGGCGGTGGGGTCATCGATAAGGGTGATGGGCTTGCCCTTCTCGGTCTGCTTGGTCACACTGTCGCCGTGGCCGTTCATGTCGAAGGTGACATCGACCATTTCGATGATGGGAGTGGAGGGAGTTTCCCAGACAGCCGTGAAAGTGATGTTTTCTTTAGCTGTGTATTCGCCTTTAAGGGGATCGGTGCCTTCGGAGCCCTTAGGAATCCAGCCAACGAATGAGTAGTCGCCGTCAGTGCCGAGGTCAGGGAGTTCGACGACTTGGCCCTTGTTCACGGTCACGGCTTCAGGTGCGGTCCCGAATTCGGATTCGAAGGAAACGGTGACCTTTTCCTTTTCGGTCCATTTGGCGTAGACGGTCATGCTTGTAGCGGCGGTGCCGTTGAACGAGGTGGTGAGGCTCTCATCGGTGAACCAGCCGCCGAAGTCATAATTCGGGTCTGTGGGCTGGGGCAGGGTGACGGACGTCCCCTTCTTGACCGTAATGGGGTTGATGATCTGGGTTCCGTGGCTGTTCATATTGAAGGTCACGGTGACGGTTTCGTAAAGCTCTGCTTTAGTGAATCGGGTAGTGGGTTTCGAGCCTTTAATGGGAGATGCTGCTTGATTGGTAGGAAGAATATCTTCACCAAAATAGGCGGTTAATACTGATCCATCTTCCGTTGTCAACTCAAGGACAGATGGGTGAATTTTATCTCCGCCGTTATTCGTGATATGGGCCTCCAGGTGATCGCCCGAGCCAGCTACTTTTATTTCAAGCGGAAGGTTCTTTCCACCTGTTTCTGGAACGACATATCCCGGCGTTAGGACTCTATTCCAAGTGGCAATGGGTCCCTCGCCTTCAGCCCAGGCGTAATTCTGGGTGCCGGAGAAGGTGAAAGCGCAAACGCCGACGATGGCTGCGAGCGTGAGGACGAAAACCGTCCGGCGCCTGGCCAAGGTCTCTTTAACCTGTATCTTCATCGTATCCTCCAATTCAAGCGTGCGTTCCCTATTGCAACATTGCATTTCATGTTAACAGAGAATTATTTTCGGGCATGTCCCTTGCTCGGCTCGGGCTTGCTCTGGGCGGGGATGCTTCGCGGTCTTGATGGGGTGGGTGCCTAATTCGAAGGAGGCAGAATCTGGTTTGGTGGTGCAAAAAAGTAACAAATATGATTTATTAGAGAGGTAATTACATTCAAACGACGCATAGCCAACAAAGATTCGGTTATTCTTTACCAAATCGAAAAAACGCAGCAACACACTGTACGTCGTGTTGCGTTTTACGTTGGTTCAATTCGATACGATTGGAGCATACATGAGCTTCATGGATGCCAAATTCTCCAAATGGGGAGAGGTCGAAACTGCAGTTCTCTCCCAATCGCTTGCGAAAAGATTTGCGAGGGTGATGCTGGCGGCAGTGCTGGCAGCATCTTTTCTGCCCGTCGCAGCTTTCGCTGATGAGGGCGGGGCGGTAAGCGATCCCGTTGGCAATGCATTCAAAGGCCCTGATAAGATTCAGTACGGCGTTGCTGCACAATATACCAATATGACATCAAGGTCTGAATATAAATGGGATTATATTCGTGACAATGACGGTGGAGATGTCACAATCTCGTATCTTGATAATCTTTATCCTAATCACAAGACCGTTTCTGTAATGGGAACTCAAGTCGGCCACGTGACCTTGGTGGTTTCGGGAGGTGATGTGGATGAGGAACGATTCGAAATCGAGATTACAAAGCGTAACGTAACTCTTAAGTCCACAAACGTCTCAAAAACCTATGACGGCGAACCTCTTGCCTGTCCCGTATCAGTTGATCCTGGTTTTGCTACGTTTGACGATGTTTATTGCATATCGACTAGTTCTCGGACCAATGTTGGCATAACGAATAATAATACGTTTGAGATAATATTTATTAAGGGTAGTCCCGACTCTTACAATATTACCAAGTTTGAAACAGGTATAGTGGAGATCACACCACGTGTGGTCACCCTGACCTCCGCGAGTGGTTCGAAGGAGTACGACGGCGAGCCCCTGACCAATCACAAGGTCACCGTTGGGGAGGCTGCCCGGGATACTGGTTGGGTCGATGGCCAAGGTGCCACCTATTCTTTCACCGGCTCGCAGAAGATCGTCGGCTCCTCTGAGAATGCATTCGAATGCATCCCCAACGAGGGAACCAATCTGGACAACTATCAGATCAACAAGACGTACGGAACCCTGACCGTTACCGACCGTAGCGAGAAGTACCAGATCACCCTCACTCCTAACTCCAAGTCCGTGGCCTACGACGGCACCGAGAAGTCCGTATCCGGTTTCGAGACCCTGGAGTTCCATATCAATGGTCAGACCTTCTACGTTTCCGGCGTTGAGGCTTCTGCAACGGGCACCGATGCAGGCGAGTACCCTGTAACGAAAAGCGGTCAGGCGGTCGTGACCGATGCCGAGGGCAACGATGTGACCGACCAGTTCATCGTGAACATCGACGATGCCAAGCTGACCATCGTCGGGGTCGACTCCGATAAGTCTGCATCCAATCTCCCTCACACCGGCGATAGCGCCGCCCTCTATGCAATGGGCATCTGCGGCGTTGCGATCGCTGCCGGTGCTGGGGCGCTCTTCACGTTCAGAAAGCGCAACAACTATAAATAAGCACGGATACCATTGGTGCAGCTCCATTGAAATGAAGCGCTAAGATAATCAGCAAAGGGGCCTTCCCGTCTGGGAAGGCCCCAACTTTGTGCGCGAGCATGGCATGTCAGAGAGCAAGCGTTTTGTTGAGGGAGTAAATTGTTTGCCAGCAGCCTCTGACCATGCTAAATCTGTCTACTATTCAAACAGAAAAACGAGCAGCTCAACATATTTTCCTGCAGAAAAGAATACGGCAGTGCACGCAACGCGGCCGGCCCCTTCCCTTCCTGCCGAAATCCCCACGACTGCCATCCGCTTTTTCTATGCAAATATTCACAAAAACGCGAAAAAGGAATAAAAATACCTTATCGATTATTTGAACGAGAAAGGGAACACAATGGGTAGACTCGAAGGCAAAGTTGCTATCGTAACGGGCTCCACCAGCGGCATTGGCATCGGTATCGCAAAGGTATACGCAGCCGAGGGCGCGACGGTTGTTATTAGTGGTCGTCGTGCCGAAAAAGGCCAAGTTGTAGTTGATCAAATTGTTGAAGCAGGCGGCAAGGCAAGCTTCCACTATTTCGACATTACCGAACCAGCAAGCATCGAAGCGCTTATTGCAGACACTGTAGAGCAATACGGCAAGCTCGATATTTTGGTAAACAATGCAGCAAACGTTGCCCTCAAGGACGGTCGTGTTGACGAGCTCACCCTTGAAATGTGGGACGCTATTTTGGAAAGCGACCTGCGCGGCACCTTCTATGCAACGAAGTGCGCTATCCCCTACATGAAAGAAATTGGTGGCGGCGCAATCGTAAACATTGGCTCTATGGCATCATGTGCAGGCGACTTAGGTTCTACCGCTTATGCATGCGCCAAGGCGGGCGTAGACATCTTCACGCAATACGTTGCCTTGCAATACGGCAAAGACAACATCCGCTGCAATTGCATCCGTCCAGGCTTGATTGTTACGCCAGAAAACGAGGCGAAGGTTCCTCAGATGCTCAAAGATATCTTCTTGGGTAGCATCATGGTTAACCGCTACGGTTGCCCAGAAGACATTGCTCATGCAGCCGTATATTTTGGCTCCGATGAAAGTGTCTACACCACGGGACAGATTATCAACGTTGACGGCGGCATGAATTCGCACGCTCCAACCGTTGCTCAGTTCCGCCAGATGAATTCCCGCACGTGGTAATTCGCACAGGCGAATAGACCAGTATGAAAGCGCGAACGCGAGAATGCGGAAAGCGTGAACGCATGAACGCATGAACGTGCTAGAGTGTGAAAGCGCGAAGGTGCGCATGACTGAATGCGCGAAAGCACACCACGCACGCAAAAGATTTCTTGCAGATAGAATTTACATGGCCACCCTTTGCGGGTGGCCATGTTTTTTGTGCAGGCAATCTGATGGCTAAGGCTTATAGGACAAAACGTGTGTCCTGTTGGGGGGCATCGGCGCAGGTCGATGCCCCTTTTTTAACCGCTCGGACAGAATGTGTGTCCGGTTGCCTATCGTTCCCGCAGGCAGATAAACTTTTCCGGAACCGTTAAAAACCCTTTCGGAAGAGGTGCCCATGAAGACCGTCTATTGCCCCTGCTGCGGCGGGCGGGCCTTCAGGAGCAGGACGGCCGAGTTCCGGGAGGTCTGGCCCACGCTCGCCCCCGACGGCGGGTTCGCCAAGGCCGTGCGCGAGACCTGGCCGCAAACCATGGTCCAGCGCTGCCTTTGGCATGCTTTCTCCCAGGTGAACAGGCACATGACT
>NZ_JBNPLL010000027.1:0-9345 GCF_050313455.1 Collinsella sp. SGI.180 | reverse complement strand
GGCTCAGGACGGGATACAGTTTCCCAAACAGGGCTCAATCGGAAACTACGACCCAGTTTGAGGCCTCAAAACGGGACGCAGTTTCCGCCCGATCAGCCTTCGCCGTCATTCCGCCATTCAGCGACGCGCATCAGCAACTCTGTTCACAGAAAATATATGAACATATGTTCGATATACGCACATCTACCTCGGCATTTTCTGTCGAAAAACTTTGCTACTCCAAAAACTCAATCGCGTCAAGGCTTTTCTTGCCCAACGGTCGGTACCTGATAAACTATTAGGTTGCGATAACTGGCGAAGCTATGCCTCGCCAACCCACCGAGCATTTCCGTGAAGGAGGAAAAACCTGGTGACCTACGCATACACTGCCACTGAGCGCAAGCGCGTCAGCTTCGGGAAAATCCCGGAGGCCATGGAGCTCCCCAACCTTATCTCTGTTCAAAGGGAATCCTTTGAGCGTTTTAAGGACGAGGGCCTTCGTGAGGCGTTTAAGGAATCCAGCCCCATCCAGAGCCAGAACCATGTTCTCGAGGTTACCTTCGGCGAGCATCAGTTTGGCGACCCCGCGCACACCGTCGAGGAGTGCCGCGAGAAGGATATGACCTATCAGGCTCCGCTTCTGACCGACGTCCGTCTCACCAACAAGGAGACTGGCGAGATCAAGGAGCAGCTCGTCTTTATGGGCGACTTCCCCATGATGACCGATCAGGGCACCTTCATCATCAACGGTACCGAGCGTATCGTCGTCTCGCAGCTCGTCCGTTCCCCGGGCGTGTACTTCAGCTCCGAGATGGATTCGGGCAAGCAGATCTACAAGGCTCAGATCATCCCGTCCCGCGGTGCCTGGCTTGAGTTTGAGGTCGACAAGCGCGACCAGCTCATGGTCTCCATCGACCGTAAGCGCAAGCAGAGCGCCACGATGTTCCTGCGCGCCCTTGGCATCGCCGTCACCAACGACGACATCATCGAGCTGCTCGGCAACTCCGATGTGATCAAGCGCACCCTCGAGCGCGATACCGCCCTTACCCGCGAGGATGCTCTTATCGAGATCTACCGTCGCCTGCGCCCGGGCGAGCCTCCCACCGTGGATGCTTCCCGCAGCTTGCTCGAGGGCCTGCTCTTCAACCCGCAGCGCTACGACCTGGCCCGCGTCGGTCGCTACAAGGTCAACAAGAAGCTCAACCTCACCACCGAGGAAGAGGTCACGGTGCTCACCGACGAGGATATCGTCGCGACGCTGCGCTACCTCCTGTCCCTCGCTGCCGGCGAGCAGGGCTTCAAGGTTGACGACATCGACCACTTTGGCAACCGCCGTATCCGCACCGTCGGCGAGCTCGTCGCCAACCAGTTCCGTATCGGCATGAGCCGTATGGAGCGCGTCGTCCGTGAGCGCATGAGCTCCCAGGACATCGACGAGATTACCCCGCAGTCGCTCATCAACATCCGCCCGATCGTGGCCTCCATCAAGGAGTTCTTCGGTTCCTCGCAGCTCTCGCAGTTCATGGACCAGGCGAACCCTCTGACCGGTCTGACCCACAAGCGCCGTCTGTCCGC
This sequence comes from Collinsella sp. SGI.180, assembly GCF_050313455.1. Classification (NCBI taxonomy): domain Bacteria; kingdom Bacillati; phylum Actinomycetota; class Coriobacteriia; order Coriobacteriales; family Coriobacteriaceae; genus Collinsella; species Collinsella sp. SGI.180. The sequence goes on along the minus strand of NZ_JBNPLL010000027.1, from coordinate 7,791 downwards.
ACTCGGCCCTGGCGGTCTTGCCGGCCACAAGTCGGGCTCCAGCCGCCGCACCAACGTGCCGACGGCCGTCCGCGACGTTCACAACTCGCACTACAGCCGCATGTGCCCGATTGAGACCCCCGAAGGCCCCAACATCGGCCTGATCGGCTCGCTTGCCCTCTACGCCCGCGTCAACGAGTATGGCTTCATCGAGGCCCCGTTCCGCCGCGTCGAGAACGGCGTTGCCACCGACCAGATCGACTGGATGACCGCTGACGAGGAAGAGAAGCACGTTATCGCGCCGGCCAACACGCCGCTCGATCCCAAGACCAACGAGTTCATCACGACCGATGCCGAGGGCAAGATCGTCCGTCCGCATTCCGTGATCGCCCGTACCCGCGACTTCGACGGCTCCTTCGGCGCTCCCGCCGACGTGCCTGTCGAGGACGTCGACTACATGGACGTCTCGCCGCGCCAGATGCTCTCCGTCGCAGCCACGCTGATCCCGTTCCTCGAGCACGACGACGCTAAGCGTACGCTCATGGGCGCCAACATGCAGCGTCAGGCCGTGCCGCTGGTTCACCCCGCCGCTCCCTATGTCGGTACCGGCATGGAGCGTCGCGCCGCCCTGGACTCTGGCGAGGTCACCCTGGCCAAGAACGCCGGCGAGGTCATCTTTGCCGACGCCTCCAAGATTATCGTCAAGCATGCCGGCGGCATGGACGAGTATCACCTGGCCAAGTACCAGCGCTCCAACCAGTCCACCTGCATCAACCACCGCCCGCTCGTGCGCGTCGGCGACACCGTTGAGCAGGGCGAGCCTCTGGCCGACGGTCCTTCGACCGATCACGGCGAGCTCGCACTGGGCCAGAACCTTACCGTGGCCTACATGCCGTGGGAAGGCTTCAACTACGAGGACGGTATCGTCGTGTCCGAGCGCCTGGTGGCCGAGGACCTGCTGACGACCATCAACATCACCCGTCACGAGATCGACGCCCGCGATACCAAGCTCGGCCCCGAGGAGATCACTCGCGAGATCCCGAACCTCTCCGAGGACATGCTTGCCAACCTCGACGAGGACGGCATCATCCGCATCGGCGCTGAGGTCGGCCCTGGCGACATCCTGGTCGGCAAGGTTACCCCTAAGGGCGAGAGCGCTCTGACTGCCGAGGAGCGCCTGCTGCGCGCCATCTTCGGTGCCAAGGCTCACGACGTTCGCGACACTTCCCTTAAGATGCCTCACGGCGCTTACGGCCGTGTCATCGACGTCGTCCGCTTTAGCCGCGAGAACGGCGACGACCTGGCCCCCGGCGTCAACGAGCAGGTGCGCGTCTACGTCGCCCAGCGTCGTAAGATCCAGCAGGGCGATAAGATTGCCGGCCGCCACGGTAACAAGGGTGTTATCTGTAACGTTCTGCCGGTCGAGGACATGCCCTACATGGCTGACGGTACCCCGATCGACGTTATCCTCAACCCGCTGGGCGTTCCTTCGCGTATGAACGTCGGCCAGCTGCTCGAGTGCCACCTTGGCTGGGCTGCTGCCTGCGGTTGGGATACCGAGGATGCCGATTCCGACAAGTACGTCCCCGGTCCGTTCTTTACCGCGACGCCCGTCTTCGACGGCGCCAAGGAGGACGAGATCGCCGAGGTCATCCGTCGTGCCAACAAGAATATGCTCAACAAGGCCACCGCTGCTTTTGGCGATCACATGCGCCCCGAGTTTGTCACCCAGCTTGACGAGCGCGGAAAGACCCGCCTGTTTGACGGCCGCACCGGCGAGGAGTTCCGCGAGCCCATTACCGTGGGCACGTCCTACATTCTCAAGCTCGGTCACATGGTCGACGACAAGATCCACGCCCGTTCGACTGGCCCTTACAGCCTGGTTACCCAGCAGCCGCTGGGCGGCAAGGCCCAGTTCGGCGGCCAGCGCTTCGGCGAGATGGAAGTTTGGGCACTGTACGCATACGGTGCTTCCAACGTCCTGCAGGAGATCCTGACCGTCAAGTCCGACGATACCGTGGGCCGCGTCAAGACCTACGAGTCCATCGTCAAGGGCGAGAACGTCCCGGTTCCGGGTATCCCCGAGTCCTTCAAGGTTCTCGTCAAGGAGATCCGTTCCCTCGCACTGGACATCGAGCCCATGCGCGATGCCGACGAGGACGCCTCCGCCCCCGTGACCGCCGAGGAGACCTCTGCCCTCGATGACCTGGCTGCGCTCGCCGGCGTTGACGCCGACGTCGAGGCCCAGGATGCCGAGACCGCCGAGGCACCCGAGGCTGTCGCCGCCACGACCACTGATAAGGAGTAGTTGACTGTGGCAGATTTCGAAGCTACTGAATTTGACTCGGTAAAGATCTCCCTTGCCTCCGCCGACCAGATCCGTTCCTGGTCGCACGGTGAGGTCAAGAAGCCGGAGACCATCAATTACCGTACCCTCAAGCCCGAGAAGGACGGCCTGTTCTGCGAGAAGATCTTCGGTCCCGCCAAGGACTGGGAGTGCTCCTGCGGCAAGTACAAGGGCATCCGCTTTAAGGGCATCGTCTGCGAGCGCTGCGGCGTCGAGGTCACCTCGGCCAAGGTGCGTCGCGACCGCATGGGCCATATCGAGCTCGCCGCTCCCGTGTCCCACATCTGGTACTTCAAGAGCCCCACGAGCTTCCCGATGAGCCGTATGCTCGACATCAAGTCCAAGGACCTCGAGAAGGTTCTGTACTTTGCCAGCTACATCATCACCGAGGTCGACTACGAGGCTCGCGAGGCCGACGCTGACGATCTGCGTGAGGAGCTCGCCGCCGATCTGGAAGAGATCGATGCCGAGTGCGCCCGCCAGATCGAGTCCCTCAAGGAGCAGGGCAACCCCGAGAACTTTGACGAGTTCTCCGACGAGGAGCCGCTGACCCCCGAGGAGATCGCCTCCGGCATCGTCGACATCGAGGAAGAGTGCAAGGACGAGAAGCAGCTCCGCACGGACGCCTTCAACGCCTTCATGAAGCTCACCGAGCGCGACCTCATCTCCGATGAGCCGCTGTTCCGCGAGATGACCCGTTACTACTCCATGTACTTCAAGGGTGGCATGGGTGCCGAGGCCGTCCGCGACCTGCTCGCTGCCATCGACCTCCCCTCCGAGGCCGAGAAGCTCAAGGCCATCATCGCCGACGAGGACTCCCAGAAGCAGAAGCGCGAGAAGGCCGTCAAGCGCCTCGAGGTCGTTGACGCCTTCCTGAAGGGCGGCAACAGCCCCGCGAACATGATTCTGGATGTCATCCCGGTCATTCCGCCCGATCTGCGCCCGATGGTCCAGCTCGACGGCGGCCGCTTCGCCGCGTCCGATCTCAACGACCTGTATCGTCGCGTGATCAACCGTAACAACCGACTCAAGCGCCTGCTCGACCTGGACGCCCCTGCGATCATCGTGAACAACGAGAAGCGCATGCTCCAGGAGTCCGTGGACGCCCTGTTCGACAACGGCCGCCGTGGGCGCCCGGTCTCTGGCCGTGGTGGTCGCCCGCTCAAGTCGCTCGCCGAGGCCCTCAAGGGCAAGCAGGGTCGTTTCCGCCAGAACCTGCTGGGCAAGCGTGTCGACTACTCTGGCCGTTCGGTAATCGTTACCGACCCCAAGCTGCTGCTGCACCAGTGCGGTCTGCCCAAGACCATGGCGCTGGAGCTCTTCAAGCCCTTCGTCATGAAGCGCCTGGTCGAGCTTGGCAAGGTCGAGAACATCAAGGGCGCCAAGCGCGCTATCGACCGCGGTGCCACCTTTGTGTGGGACATCCTCGAAGAGGTCATCGACGGTCGTGTCGTGCTGCTCAACCGTGCACCGACCCTGCACCGTCTGTCCATCCAGGCCTTTGAGCCGGTGCTGGTCGAGGGCAAGGCTATCCACCTGCACCCGCTGGTCTGCGCGCCCTTCAACGCCGACTTCGACGGCGACCAGATGTCTGTCCACGTGCCGCTGTCCAGCCAGGCTCAGGCCGAGGCCCGCGTGCTCATGCTCTCTGCGAACAACCTGCGCTCGCCGGCATCCGGCAAGCCGGTCAACATCCCCTCGCAGGACATGATCATTGGTGTGTACTACCTGACCCAGGTCCGCGACGGTCTGCCGGGCGAGAACCACGTGTTCTCGAGCTTCGACGACGCGCTGCACGCCTATGACTGCCGCTCCGAGGTCGACATGCAGGCCAAGATTCAGGTCCGCGTGTCCGCCGAGAACGCCAACGTCATCAACGAGGACGGTACCCGTATCTTCCGCGTCAAGAACGGCAAGAACGAGTTCGTCGACTACGATGTCACCGGTAACAAGACCGCACGCTTCGAGACGTCTATCGGCCGCATCATCTTCAACCGCCAGTGCCTGCCCGAAGACTACGAGTTCATGAACTACAAGATGGTCAAGGGCGATGTGGCCAAGCTGGTTGCCGACTGCTGCGATCGTTACCCCGAGGCCAAGGTCGGCCCGATCCTCGACTCTATCAAGTACTCCGGCTTCCACTACGCTACCCGCGCCGGCCTCACCATCTCGGTGTGGGACGCTCTCATCCCTGCCGAGAAGCAGGAGCTGCTCGACCGCGCCCAGGCCAACGTCGACCAGATCAACGAGTACTTCGAGGAGGGCTTCATCAACGAGACGGAGCGCCACATCGAAGTCGTTAACGAGTGGACCGCTTGTACCGACAAGGTCGCAGCGCTCATGCTCGACATGTTCGACGAGGAGAACCCGCTGTACATGATGGCCGACTCCGGCGCCCGTGGTTCTAAGACCCAGCTGCGTCAGCTCGGCGGCATGCGTGGCCTGATGGCAGATATGTCCGGCGAGACGATCGACCTTCCCATTAAGGCGAACTTCCGCGAGGGCCTGCTGCCGCTCGAGTACTTCATTTCGACCTACGGCGCCCGTAAGGGCCTGGTCGATACCGCATCCCACACCTCGGACTCTGGCTACCTGACCCGTCGTCTGGTCGACGTGGCCCAGGACGTCATCGTCCGCGAGGAGGACTGCGGTACGCACGAGGGTGTCACCTACAACCTCATCATCCCCGGCACCACCGACCTCAACACCGATCTTGTCGGCCGTTGCTTCATTGAGGACGTCGTGGCTCCCGATGGCACCGTGCTCTTTGAGCAGGACGGCTATATCGAGAAGGTCGCCGACATCCAGAAGATGGTCGATGCGGGCCTTAAGAAGGTCAAGCTTCGCGCGCTGCTCACCTGCCGCTCCAAGTACGGCGTGTGCCAGAAGTGCTACGGCTGGGATCTTTCCACCCGTCGTCCGGTCGCCATCGGTACCGCAGTCGGCATTATTGCCGCCCAGTCCATCGGCGAGCCCGGTACGCAGCTTACGATGCGTACCATTCACTCCGGCGGCGTCGCTGGCGTCGACGATATTACGCAGGGTCTGCCTACGGTCAGCCGTATGTTCGATATCGTCGGCAACGTCAACGAGAAGATCCTGGGTCGCGAGGCCGAGCTGGCTCCGTACTCCGGCCACCTCTCGATTAAGCCCGAGAAGTCCGAGTACGTGCTGACGCTCACCGACTCCGAGGATCACACCCGTGTCCTCGACGAGCGTCGCGTCCCCGCTTCGGTGCGCTTTATGCCCGAGATCGAGGACGGCTGCGAGGTTCGCGCCGGCGACCAGATCACCAAGGGCTTCGTCAACTTCCGCAACCTGCGCAAGCTGACCGACATCGAGTCGACGATGCACACCTTCGTCGAGAGCGTCAAGGACGTCTACACCAGCCAGGGCGTCGACCTGAACGACAAGCACATTGAGGTGCTCGCACGTCAGATGCTGCGTCGCGTTCAGATCACCAACCCCGGCGACTCCAAGTACCTGCTTGGTCAGTACGTCGACCGCTACGAGTTCGCCGACGAGGTCGAGCGCGTTGCCCGTCTGGGCGGTCAGGCTCCTGTGGCTGAGCCCGTCATCTTGGGTACGCTCAAGGTTGCGTCCAACATCGACTCCTGGCTGTCGAGCGCTTCGTTCATCCGTACCGCCGGCGTCCTTACCGAGGCTGCTATTGAGGGCAAGGTCGACCACCTGCTCGACCTTAAGTCCAACGTCATTGTCGGTAAGAAGATTCCGGCTGGTACCGGCCTCAAGCCGTACGCTAACGCCAAGCTGACGTATCGCACGGCCGACGGCTACGTGGACATCGATGGTCCGGCTTCGCCCAACGCCAAGTCACTGCCCGAGTGGGCTCCCGTGGAGCTCAAGGACCTGGACGAGCGGCTCCCACAGCAGCTCGACTGGGCTGGCTACGACGAGTTTGGCGGTGCCGACGGTTCGTTCACCCGCAACGGCCACACCATCTCCGCCGAGAAGGCTCGCCTGTACCTGTTCGACGACCTGGGCGTGTCGCAGCGCTGGACCAACAAGTTCAGTGAGGTCGGCATCGAGACGGTCGGCGACCTGGTTGGCAAGTCCGAGGAGGATCTGCTGCGCATCGATGGCATCGGTGCCAAGGCGATCGAGGAGCTCCGTGACGGCCTCGAGGCCCACGACCTGCTCTACATCCTCGAGAACAACGACGACGTTGCCGACGAGGAAGACCTCTCGCAGCTGCTGCAGATGGTCTTTAGCCCCGACGGTCCGGACGACATCCTGCTGGGCACCTCCGCTCCGACGCATCACGCCGATGCCGACGAGGAGCTCCTGGGCGCCCCGATCGACGACAAGAAGGCTTCCGCCAACGGTGCCATCAACGAGGACATGGCTTCCCTCGACGAGCTGCTCAACCAGCTCGTGGACACCGACGATACCGAAGAGGCCAAGGACAACGACGGGGAGTAATTTCCCAGTACGTTAACCGCCCTTCCAAAGACCCGCTCCCCAACAGGGAAGCGGGTCTTTTTTGTTGGGGAACGTTGCCCCGACGAGTACGTAGGATTCCCGGGACGGGCGGCATAGGGGTTAAGTTTGTCGCGAGTTCCGCACGCAAAGGAAAGCACTTAATGTGCTTTCCGTCTTGCGCAGGACTGTAGAGCAGCAAACTTAACCCCTATGCCGCCCGTCCCGGGAATCCGCCCTCGCGCACAGGAGGGGATTCCTTTTAATATGAGCAGGACATTGTCAAGAGGCAAAATCGGGCCTGGCCCCAACGATATGGGGTCAGGCCCTCTCCCTATATCAACCCGTCCGCGGCGACCTCGGCGTGTCTTCCCGACGCTCGTCTTTGCAGTTTAATATCCGCCCGTGGCGATCTCTCGCTGGGCAATCCGTTGCTACGGCTGAGGCTTCTTCGTCGAACCGACAGTCTGTGCACGCGTGTGGCGCCCTGGGCGCTCGCAGAAAAGGGACCTGAGGTTCGCCTCAACGGCTTCGGATCAAACCGCTTCCGGGGTGATCGGCTTATGTGCGGGGGACCGGCCCCCTACGCCTCCTCGGCCATGAGGCCGACCGCCCACACCCAGCAGGCGAGCTCGCGCGCCGTGGCCACGTTCGCCTTGTTGTTGTGGACCCCGCGCGCGAGCAGCGCCTCCCGCCTCTCGACCAGCCTCCGCACGCCCTTGGCGGCATGCCTGCGGGCGACCCGGTCCGGGGCCTGGCCCTTGGCGAGGTCCTTCGGCCGCCCCGAGCACGTCAGGTAGTGCCACGCGGCCTCGACCAGCGCCTTCCTCAGGTGTTTGTTGCCCGCCTTGGTGATCGCGCCCCTGCGGTCGCTCTCCCCGCTGGAGTGCTCGGAGGGCGTCAGGCCGACCCATGCGGCGAACGACCGGGCGTTCCTGAACCTCGAGAACTCGCCGGCCTCGAACACGAGGTCGGCGGCCGTCGCGGTGTCGACGCCCTTTGTTTTTGATAGCTTTTATTTTTAG
>NZ_JBNPLL010000026.1:0-10704 GCF_050313455.1 Collinsella sp. SGI.180 | reverse complement strand
CTTGCGCAGGACTGTAGAGCAGCAAACTTAACCGCCCCGCCCGGCAGGCGAGCGTGCAGGAACGACATCTGTCCAACAATTCGTGCGAAACATAATGAAAAACCGTTTGATGTGAGTTAATATAATCAACGTCGTGAATATGGCTCCTGTCGCATTGCTGATAGGGGTTAAACACAAAAAAGGAGTCAATTATGGTTTCTGAGAAGGCTACCCTCATTAATCCTCAGGGTCTTCACATGCGTCCGGCTGGCCTCTTCGCCTCCACCATGGGCAAGTACGCCTGCGACGTGACGGTCGTCACCCCCGAGAAGGAGGTCAACGGCAAGTCCCCGATGGCCCTCATGGCTGCCGGCATCCCCTGCGGTACCGAGGTCGAGGTCAAGTGCGACGGCGCTGACGAGGCCGAGGCTCTGGCTGCTGCCATCGAGCTCATCAAGAGCGGTCTTGGCGAGTAGAACTCAAACGGGTCGCATGTTGAACAACTAAGTTCATATTTGGGGGCGCAGTGACCTGTTTAAAGGGAACTGCGCTCTTTTGTCATGGATATGGCAAAACGCTTTATCACATGACACGGAGAGAGGAATAGGAATGTATCAGGGAGTCAACGCTTCCGAGGGCATCGGTATCGGCACCGTCATGGTTGCCGTCGAACCCGACTTGACGTTTGAGCCGCACGAGGTTGCTGATTCTGCAGCAGAGAAGGAGCGCTACCAGACCGCCCTTTCGGTCTTCTGCGAGAAGACCCAGGCTCAGGCCGACCACATGAAGGAGACGGTGGGCGAGGCCGAGGCCGAGATCATGAGCGGACACATCGTCCTGGCTCAGGACCCGGGCATGACCGACGCCATCAACGCCGCCATTGACGGCGGCACCTGCGCCGAGCAGGCGCTCATGGACACCTCGACCATGTTTGAGAACATGTTCCTGTCCATGGACGATGAGATGTTCCGCCTGCGCGCGGCAGACATCGCTGACATCCGCACTGGTATTCTGGCCGAGCTTTTGGGCAAGGAGGTCGTCGATCTCTCCGTCCTGCCCGAAAACACTGTCGTTGTCGTGCACGACCTTACGCCGTCCATGACCGCCACGATCGATAAGGCCCACGTTGCCGGTATCGTCACCGAGACCGGTGGCCGCACGTCGCACTCCGCGATCATCGCCCGCGCCCTCGAGATTCCGGCTGTCCTTTCGGTTGCCAACAGCTGCACCGCGCTGCGCAACGGCATGACCGTTGTCGTCGACGGTGGCAAGGGTATCGTCGAGGCCGATCCCGACGAGGAGACGCTCGCCGCCTACACCGCCAAGGCCGAGGCTTTCGCTGCCGAGAAGGCAGCCCTCGAGGCTTTCCGTGGCAAGCCGTCCGTGACTGCCGATGGCATCAAGAAGATCATTGCCTGCAACATCGGTAACCCCGATGACGTGCCCAACGCGCTCGATCACGATGCCGAGGCCATTGGCCTGTTCCGCTCCGAGTTCCTGTTCATGGATTCCGCCGAGCTTCCTTCCGAGGAGGAGCAGTTCAACGCCTATCGCAAGGTTGCCAGCGCGCTCAATGGCGCTCCGGTCATCATCCGCACGCTCGACGTGGGTGGCGACAAAGAGATCCCGTACCTGCACATGGTCAAGGAAGAGAACCCCTTCATGGGCTTCCGTGCCGTGCGTTACTGCCTGGCCAACCCCGACCAGTACAAGGTACAGCTCCGCGCTCTGCTGCGCGCCAGCGCCTTTGGTGATGTCAAGATCATGATCCCGCTCGTCACTTGCGTCGAGGAGGTCTTGGCCGTTAAGGAGCTCGTCGAGGAGTGCAAGTCCGAGCTGACCGAAGAGGGCCGCAAGTTCAACGAGAACATCGAGGTCGGCATTATGGTCGAGACGCCTGCCGCATCGCTGATCGCTGACCGCCTGGCCGAGGTCGCCGACTTCTTCTCGATCGGCACCAACGACCTGATCGGCTACACCATGTGTGCCGACCGTGGTAACGACACCATTTCTAACCTGTACCAGGTGTACTATCCCGCCGTGCTTCGCTCGCTCAAGAACATCATCGAGAGCGGCGTCAAGGCTGGCATCATGGTCGGTATGTGCGGCGAGGCCGCTGCCGATCCGCTGCTTGAGCCGCTGCTGATCAGCTGGGGCCTCGAGGAGTTCTCGATGAGCGCTCCGTCTATCCTTCGCGCCCGCAAGACCATCAGCCAGTGGACCAAGGCCGAGTGCGACGATCTCGCCGAGAAGGCGCTCGCCTGCAACACTGCCGAAGAGGTCAAGGCGCTGCTTGAGGCTGCCGCTCGCTAATTTGGTATCAGAGGTAACCGCGTGGTTGGAATGGGCTGGCCGCGCGGCCCTCAAATATACAGGGGGTACTGTAAATGTTCTACACGCTAACCGCTAACCCGGCTGTCGACATGACGGTTTCGAGCTCTCCGCTCGAGCCCGACGAGAACGTCCGCACCGGCTCGGCCAGCTACACGGCTAACGGCAAGGGCCTCGACGTGTCCTTCGCCTTTAAGAAGATGGGCGTCGACACCGTCGCGCTCGGCTTCTTCGCCGGCTTCACGGGCAAGTTTATCGTCGAGGAGGTCATGAACCTGGGTTGCCTGTGCCGCCCGGTCTGGACCGACGGCATCACGCGTATCAACACCTATGTCAACGATGGCCAGCACGAGTACGGCATCCTTAACCCCGGCGCCCCGATTACGCCGGAGCACCAGAAGGAGCTCTACAACATCCTGGACACCGCGGGCGATCTTGAGTGCCTGATCGTCTCTGGTTCCGTGCCTCCCAAAGCTACGCCCGACTTCCTGGCTCAGGTCATGGATCACGCTCAGGCTCGTGGCGCCGACGTCGTCCTGGACCTGTCTTCCGACAAGCTCAAGGAGCTCGCTCACAAGAAGCCGCTGCTCATCAAGCCGAACCATCACGAGATGAAGGCCATCTTTGGCGTGCCGGTCGACACCGACGACGAGGTCCGCGTTGCTATGAAGATGGCTCACGATGCCGGCGTCCAGAACGTGCTGCTCACCCGTGGCAGCCGCGGCGACGCTTACTTCTCCAACGGCGAGGACATCTGGTACGCTAAGCGTGAGTTCAACATCAAGCTGGTCTCTTCCGTCTGCGCCGGCGACTGCACGCTCGCTGCGTTCCTGCACAAGTGGTACAGGGATCGCGACAACGTCGAGGAGGCCATGAAGCTCGCTATGGCCACCGGCGCCAACGTTGCCGAGTCCGTGGGCATCGGCGACTTCGGTCACGTCGATGAGTATAGTAAGCGCGTTGCTGTCCGCAAGCTCGATCGCAAGTAAGCGAAACGCTACATATTCGTGGCTATATGGCGCCCCGGTTTAAGCCGGGGCGCTTATTTTAAATTGCAAATGAGCTTCAGGGCAAGCACTCCTGTTTATTTGCCCCGCCTTGCTGCTTTTCTGGCGACCTGCACGCGTTCTACACCGTTCGCCGAGTTGCTATGGTCTTTTCACAAGGTGTGGAATATACTTTCATTATCACGTTGCTTTGTGAAAGGAACATTCATGATTTACACGCTCACTGCAAATCCCGCCATTGATTACAACATTTCCTGCGACGGACTTTCCGCCAACACCGTCACCCGCACGCGCAACGCGGTCTATACGCCCAATGGCAAGGGTCTCAACGTCTCGTTCACCCTCGATCACTACGGTGTCGACACCACGATCCTGGGCTTTTTTGCCGGCTTCTCAGGCGAGTATATCGTCAAGGGCGCCGAGGCCCTGGGTGTGCCCGTCAAGCCCGTGTGGACTGACGGCATCACGCGCGTCAACGTTTTCCTCAACGCCGGTCCCGATACCGAGTACAACATGGTCAATGCAGGCGCTGCCATCAATGCTGCCAACGAGCAGGAGATGTTTGAGCTCATCGACTCGCTCGACGACATGACCTGCCTGGTCATTAGCGGCTCGCTGCCCCCCAACACCTCCGAGGGTTTCCTGGCCGAGGTTCTTCGCCGTGTTAAGGCAAAGGGTGCCGAGTTCGTGCTCGATATTTCGAGCCATCAGCTGGCCGATCTCATTGCCATGGAGCCGTTGCTCATTAAGCCCAACGACGACGAGCTGCTCGACATCTTTGGCATTAAGGTGAGCGGTGGCGACGACGAGACCGTTAAGTGCGCTATGGCTGAGCTGCATGCCAAGGGCGCTAAGAATGTGCTGTTGACCCTTGGTGGCGACGGCGCGTACTTCTCCAACGGCGAGCACATTTGGTTTGCCAAACGCACCTTTGAGGTCAAGCTGCTCTCGACGGTCTGCGCCGGCGATTCCTCGCTTGCCGCCTTCCTGTCCGTGTGGCATGATGCCCCCGAGTGCGTCGAGGACGCCCTGCGCCTCTCGATGGCAACCGGTGCCAACGTGGTCGAGTGCCCCGGTTTGGGCGATTTTGCCAAGGTGGACGAATATAAGAAGCACATCGACGTTCGCCAGGTCTGCTAACCGTTTAGACACATCGTTGCCGAACACCCGCTTTGGATCTCCGAGGCGGGTGTTTTTATCTGTTGGCCGCATGGGCTCTGCTGTCTCGTTCGCGCGAATCGACGATGTGATTTCATGTGCGCTCACACTTGTTTCTTGCTAGACTGCTTGAGAACCATCGTTTAACGCTCGTAAGCGTAGGAGGCCATAGGTATGTGTAATGTTTCGCTCAACGGTACGCAGCCCACAGATGCCTCCCTGCGTGTGCTACGTGCGCTTGAGGACGCCGGTCTCGAGGCCTGGTTCGTAGGCGGTTGGGTGCGTGACGCCCTGATGGGACGTCCCAGCCACGATGTTGACATGTGCTGTAGCGGCCTGTGGCAAGAGTCCAAGGCGGCGCTCGAGGCAGCCGGCATTGCGGTAGTTGAGTCGGGCATAAAATTTGGCGGCATTACCGCCCTTTGTGACGATGAGCGTATTGAGGTCACGACGTATCGCCTGGACGGATTTTACACCGATGGTCGCCATCCCCAGAGTGTGGAGCGTGCGGCGTCGCTTGAGGACGATCTGGCACGTCGTGACTTTACCGTTAACGCCATGGCTTGGCATCCCCAGCGCGGTCTTGTCGACCGTTATGATGGCCAGGGCGACCTGGAACGTAAGCTGATTCGTGCCGTCGGAGATCCCAAGCGTCGCTTTAACGAGGATGCGCTTCGCATGCTGCGCGCCGTGCGTTTTGCCTGCCGTCTGGATTTTATGATCGAGCCTAAGACCAAACAGGCGCTTGCCGAGTGTTCGCCGCTGCTCGATGCCGTGGCACGCGAACGCGTGGGCATTGAGCTCGAGGGGATTCTATCGACCGGTCACGGGGGAGACGCGATGCTACGCTACCCCGAGCTTGTTTGCGCCGCCGTGCCCGAGCTTGCGCCGGCTCGTGGGTTTGACCAGCGCAGCGTCTACCACGCCTTTAATGTCTACGAACATATCGCTCGCGTTTTGACGGTAGCGGGGGAGCTGGCACTGTGTGACGGCGTGGCGCCTTCGTCGAGCTTAATGTGGGCAGCGTTTTTGCACGATGTCTCCAAGCCCGATTGCTTTACGGTCGATCATGCGGGCAGCGGCCACTTTTACGGTCATCCTGAGCTTGGCGCCAAGAAAGCGCGCGCTATTATGGATCGCTTGGCGCTTTCGCACGATTTGGTTCGCGACGCGTGTCTGCTTATCAGGTATCACGATAAGCCGTTGCGCCCCGAGCGCTCCTGTTTGCTCAATATGATGCGCTCGCTTTCGGGTGAGGGCGTCGACACGCCGCGTTTGATTGACGAGCTTATGGACCTTAAGCGTGCCGATACGCTGGGTAAGGCACCGTCGTGCTTCTATTACGTCGAGACCATCGAGGAGATGCGTTCGCTCGCCCACGAACTGTTGGAAGCGGGGGAGCCCTATACGCTTAAGATGCTTGGCATCAACGGAGGGGATCTGATTCGCGCCGGCGTCAAACCGGGGCCTGAGCTGGGACAGCTTCTCAACGTCGCCCTCGACGCCGTGATCGAGAATAACGTTCCCAATACCCGCGAGGCCCTTCTGGCCCACCTCAACCTGGGGTAGCTAATTTGGGACGGGGCTTTTTTAGCTACCCCGCTGTCAATAGGACGAACAATCGTGATTCTGGCAGGGGTAGCTAAAAAAGCCCCGTCCCAAATTAGCTACCAGGTTGACCTGCTTGTTCCATAACCTCACGACAAAATTTGGCCAATTTGGAATTTCTTCTTGCGCTCGCGTTTTTTGTCCCGTAATATATGTCCTCGCAGCACGGCAGTGCAGATGTCATGTGGCCCGTTCGTCTAGCGGTTTAGGACGCCGCCCTCTCAAGGCGGAGATCACCAGTTCGAATCTGGTACGGGCTACCACTTCTTTTCTGCTGAGGCTTATGGCCCGTTCGTCTAGCGGTTTAGGACGCCGCCCTCTCAAGGCGGAGATCACCAGTTCGAATCTGGTACGGGCTACCAAGTTTTGGATACCCGACCTTCTTTTCGAAGGGCGGGTTTTTTATTACCGGCGGGCTTGTCTGTTAATCCCATTTGCCCCATAGCTTTACGTTTTGCTTATCTCCCATACGGGTACAATAGGCCAGATACATTGACGGTCAGAAGGAGCCTCATGACGGAGTCCTCTCAGCATACCCCAAAGCCTCAAGTCGATGTTTCGGGCGGCGATGACAACAAGAGCGCACGTCGTGGTGCCATCTTTATTGGCATTGTGCTGGTGGGCTATATCGTCTATTTGGTCGTGACCGGTCAGATGGGTCAGTTCTGGGCCGCCATGGCTAGCGTTCAGGCGCCGTGGCTCGCTGCCGCGTGCTTCTGCATGTTCCTATACTTGTTTTTTGGCATCGTGGCGTACGCGATTGCCGTATGGCTCGATCCCAATTCGCCTGTCGGCATCCGCGACCTCATTTCGGTCGAGGCGAGCGGCATCTTCTTTGGCAACCTGACACCCATGATGATGGGCTCCACGCCTGCCCAGATTTATCGCCTGACCAAAGCCGGCCAAAATGTGGGCGAAGCGGGTGCCACGCAGTTCACCCGCTTTATCGTGTACCAGTTTGGTTTGGTGGCATGGGGTGCCATTCTGCTGCTCGCCCGCATGCCGTTTTTCGCCGAGCGCTATGGCGACATGACGCTGCTTTGCGTCTTTAGTTTTGGCGGCCACTGCTGCATTCTTCTCGGCATCTTTGCCGTGGCGTTGATGCCCAAGACCGTCACGCGCGTCGCACATTGTATTATCAATTGGCTCGAGCGCATGGGCGTTTCCGCTACTAAGATCGAGGGCTGGCGCACCTTTGTCGATGGCGAGATCTACTCGTTCTCCGAGAAATTCAAACTCTCTGCCGGCCATTTTTCGTCCATGCTGCTCACGGTCGTCATCACCATGTTGCAGCTGGCGTTTTTCTACCTGGTTCCGTATTTTTTGATGCTTGCCTTTGGTCAGTACGATGTTGACTTTTTCTCGGTCATGGCGGCGAGTGCTTTTGTACAGCTGTTGAGTTCCGCCGTCCCGCTGCCTGGCGGCACCGGTGGTGCCGAGGGCGGCTTTGCGCTGTTCCTGGGTCACTTTTTTGGCACGGCAGCGACTGCCGGCTATCTGCTTTGGCGTCTGATTACCTTTATCGCGCCGACCATTTTGGCCGCCCCTCTTTTGGGCCTTAAGAGCGCTCATAACGAGAGTATCCATGCGCGCTGGGACCGTATGATGTGCAAGCTCGGGCGCACTCCTCAGAAGCCTTCTGCGTCCGTTAAGGCACATCCAACCTCTCAGGTTACCGTGGACCCCAATCAGCATGCTCAAAAGACTGCTGTGGCCTCTAAACCGGCACGGAAGACCTATGTTCGTCAGACTGGCGACGGTATCCGCGTTTCCCCTGCGGCGCTCAATAAAAAGAAGCGGCCCTAGAGCCCAGTTGGTGAGTCGTGCGTTCTTAATGATGCTCGTCATTGCGATGCTAGATGTAGGATAATCCTCTTACGTTGATTATCTCCCACTTGTACAGGAGCTATAGGTGGGCAGTTGACATGAAGGGGACACGTCTATGGCCACCACTAAACCGCGCCTTGACCGCCGCATCGTTCGCAGTCGCAATGCGATTCTTTCGGCATTCGAGCGACTGCTGATGGAAAAGCCCCTCGACGATATTACAGTGAGCGCCATCGCGCGCGAGGCAAATGTCGACCGTAAGACCTTCTACGTGCACTTTGGCACGGTCGACGGCTTGCTCGATGCCATTGCCGTGGATGTGGTCGAGATGATTGTCGACTCAGTCGAGAAGACGCTTTCCTCTATGGGCGGTAACACCAACGAGCGAGCACTCGGAGCGGCGGCGACCTTCTTCAAAACCGTTAACGAGGCGCTGTGCAACAATTTGGTGCTCAATCGCCAGCTGATTGAAAACATTCCGCTCGACGACTTTATGGCTCGTCTTCGTGCGCCGCTCGAACATGAGATTGCCGAGCGCGATCTGCTGCCCCAAGGTCTCAAGGACGAGATGTTCGATTACTACCTGGCGTTTTTGCTGTCCGGTATTATCGGTATCTATCGCACGTGGGCATTATCCGACGGATCGGTTCCCATCGAGCGCGTCTCGGCGGTCGCCAACGACCTGACCCTGAACGGCCTTTCGAGCCTAGAGACCCGTTTGTCTTAGTGCGGTATCCCCTGGAGCTCCCTTGCCGTTTAGGTCGTCTATCCGTAGTGTGATGCTCGATTGATTGGGATGGATCTGAGTAAATACGCCCGGCGATATCCGAAAGATCGGTATCGGTTTTCTTGAATTATTGCGGGAGAGTGGTAAAACCTAATTTAGGTTGTTTTGAACCCGGTGACTATGGCCTGATCCTGATGGATATTCAGATGTTTGTTATGGACGGGCAAAGTAGCAATAAAACAGAGATTGAAAAAATACGTATGAATAATATCGTTTCCTTGTTTATGTTTAGTCGTTGTGATTATGAGAAAGTAAAACAGGATGCATGGGAAGAAAACTGGAAAGCCATGCGGCTGTATTCTGTTGTGGCGCTTGTTGCCTTTGGAGTCATAACGCTGCTGAGTGCGGTTTCTCTGAGTATCGCAAAATATAAATGGGTGTATCTGGCCTATACGTTTCTTTCTTTGCTCTATTTTTGCATTTCTCGTTGTCAACTTAGAAGCTTCTTGGGGAAAGAGCTGGTTGTATACAGCTTTTTTGCCGCGCTGCTGCTGTTCGGCATTATTACGGGAACGCTGATTACGCCGGAGGAGCTCACGGTCAACTACATTGTGTTCATGATGGTAGCGCCGCTGCTGTTTACCGCTAGAGCGGCGGTCATGAACGGGCTGATTCTGAGCAGCATGCTGCTCTATATCGGACTTGCTTTCTTTGCGCAGCACAACCCAATTCTATCCAAAAACCTCGTGAATGTTATTTTGTACGGGGTGCTGAGTATGTTTCTGACTGCCACGATGATGCGAAGCAAGCTCCAGATAATTCTGTACCATAAGGAAATGGAAGCGTTGGAAGTCAGCAAGCGCGAATCGCAGGAACGACTCCTGAATTACGAGAGATTCCTCACGGACATGGTTCGGTATGCCGCTTCAGAAGCAACTCCGGACAAAGTGCTGAATCAACTGGTGGAGTATATCGGACAGCGTGTGACCGCCGATCGAGCGTACATCTTTGAACAGAATGACCGCGGAACGTTTGACAACACCTACGAGTGGTGCAAAGCGGGCGTACCCAAAGAAAAAGATAACCTGCAGGATGTGCCGTATGAAGGCATCATTGAAACATGGTTTGCACAATATCAAGAATCTAACAATGCCATCATCCTTGACATTGAAGAATGCAAAAAAACAAACGAAGCCATCTATGAACGGCTGAAACCTCAGGGTGTCAATACCCTTGTGACAGGGCCAATCAAAATCAACGGCAAGATGGTCGGATTCTACGGTGTGGACAATCCTCCCAAAGAGAAACTGGACGAGATCTCGAATGAGATGGATATGATCGAGTTTATGGTCTCTTTTATGATAAGACTGCGCGATAATGCGAATGCACTGGAGCACAGTGCGTTATATGACCAGCTCACAGATTGTAAAAACAGAAAAGCACTGGATTGGGCGTACACAGAAAAGCTGGAGAAGTATTTTCCCCTGGCGGTTGTCATGTGCGACCTAAATGGCCTAAAGGAAATAAATGACCAAAAGGGACATGACGCCGGTGATAAAGCCATTGTGCAGACCGCACAGACGCTGAAATCTGTGTTCGGAAAGCGTCATGTGTATCGGCTTGGCGGAGATGAGTTCATTGCGGTTCTGCCAAACATCACACACCCGGCGTTTCAGAAACTACTGGAAACGGCAAAAAGCCAACTGGGGGCTACCGCGTCCCTCGGTACGACGATAAGCGGCACTAAGGACACGGATTTTGAGTCGCTTCTGAAAGCCGCAGATGCGCAAATGTATGAAAACAAGAAGCAATACTACATCGTGACAGGGAATGATCGGAGAAGGCACAGCTTGTGAGAGGGAAAAGCTGCGCATATAAACGTAAAACTGCACGGTAGTTCACGACTTTGACCGCACAGGGCAGCACGGTTTGTGATGTCGCTTTCAAGCAGATGGATGTTGCATTTAATCAGTCTGAAAATGCCCAGACGCGCATTTCGCTGGGCAAATGTGCACCGCCTTTCATTAATCCTATTATTCTCCGGTTGTTGTTGCGGTAAGAAATAAA
>NZ_JBNPLL010000025.1:0-21354 GCF_050313455.1 Collinsella sp. SGI.180 | reverse complement strand
ACGCCCAGAGTGGGATGCGGTTTCCGCTTTGGACTCCTGCCGGAAAGCGCGTCCCAGTCTGAAGGTTCAAAATGGGATGCGCTTTCCGAATCAAAGGCCTTGAGGAAAGCGCGTCCCAGAATCCGCGCCCAGAATGGGACATAGTTTCCGAAAGAAGGTCCTGAGGGAAGCTGTGTCCCGTTCTGAGCTGAAATACCGGGACGCAGTTTCCCTTACAAACAGAAGAAGGCGCGCTGTCTGCGGTTGATGCAGGCAGCGCGCCTTTTGCGTTGGGCCTCGTTGAGGTTCGAAGTCGTGGCTTGCGACCTTTAGGAGCGGGCGGCTCCGTCGACGGGGAGCACGGCGCCCGTGACGTAGGAGGACATGTCGCTCGCCAGGAAAACAAAGGCGTTGGCGACATCCTCGGGCTCGCCCATGCGACCCAGCGGAATGGTGGCGATGATGGGCTTGATGACCTCTTCGGGCAGGTTGGCGACCATATCGGTCTTGGTTACGCCGGGTGCGACGGCATTGACGCGAATGCCCATGGGGGCGAGCTCGCGCGAGAGCGACTGGACCATGCCGTTGACGGCAAACTTGGACGTGGGGTAACCGACGCCGGAGGGCTGACCGTACTTGGCGACCATCGAGCTCGTGGTGGTGATGGTGCCGCCGTGGCCGGCCTCGGTCATAATCTTGGCGGCCGCCTGGTGACCGTTAAAGACGGCGACGACGTTGAGGTCCATGACTTTGGCGAACTCCTCGGCCGTGTAGTTCAAAAGCGGCGAGCGCTGGGAGATGCCGGCGTTGTTGACGACCGTGTCCAAGCCGCCCATGTCGGTTGCAGCCTGGGTAAAAGCCTCGGTCACGGCCTCGAGTGAGGTGAGGTCGCAGGAGCGGCCCCAGACCTTGGCGTCGGGATAGGCGGCCGCCAGCTTCTCAACGGCCGCGTCGGCAGTCTCCTGGCGCGAGCCAAAGACGGTGACGGCGGCACCCTCTTCGATAAAACGGCAGGCGATGGCATAGCCGATACCGCGCGTGCCTCCGGTGACGATTGCTTTCTTGCCCTCGAGCAACATAGTGCTTCCTCTCATCGCGGGCGGACACTCCCAGCACAGCGTAGCGGTAGCCGGAATCGACCGCGTTTGCATATCGGTGAACGGTAGCGCGCGTTACCGATGAGCGGCTCGCGCAAATGTGCTCTGTCGTTGTGCTTAGGGCAGGAGGCAAAAGGGCTCCCGTCCCACATCGGACGGGAGCCCTCAAAGCGCGTATTGCTGGGCGAGCGTTGGGTTAGTTGGCCATGACGCCTTCGGTCCAGGCCTCGACGTTCTCGATGCGCAGGACGTTGGCGACCTCGGCCACGCAGTCGACGCTGGCAAGCTCGGCCGCGGCAGCCTGGACGTCCTTCTCGAGCGCGCGGTGCGTCAGGAAGATGACCGAGCAGGCATCGCTGACGCCCGACTTGCCGTCCTCGACCTGGTTGATGAGCGAGATCGAGATGTTGTGCTTGGCAAAGATATCGACCGTCTCGGACAGGGCGCCCACGCGGTCGGCGACCTTCAGGCGCACATAGTACTTGGTCTGGAGCTCGTCCATGGGCTTAAAGGCGAGGTTGTGGCCATAGGGCTCAATCTCGGGCAGCGGAGCCACGCCGCGGCTGATCTGCTCGGAGAGCGACAGGATATCGCCCACGACGGCACTCGCGGTGGGGAAGGAGCCTGCGCCGGCACCGTAGAACATGGTCTCGCCCACGGCGTCGCCTACCACGTAGACAGCGTTCATGGCGCCGTTGACCTTGGCAAGCATGTGGTCGGCGGGGATCAGCGTGGGATGCACGCGGACGTCGACGCCGGCGTCGGTGTTGCGGGCGATGCCGAGCAGCTTAATGGTGTAGCCGAGCTCGCGGGCCTGGGCGATGTCCTCGGCGCCGATGGTGCGGATACCCTGCTGGTACACATCATCGGTGGTCACGCGGGTGCCAAAGCCGATGGAGGCGAGGATCGCCGTCTTGCTGGCGGCGTCGAAGCCGTCGACGTCGGCGGACGGGTCGGCCTCGGCGTAGCCCTTGGCCTGCGCGTCGGCAAGCACGTCGGCGTAATCGGCGCCCTCGGCGTCCATGCGCGACAGGATATAGTTGGTGGTACCGTTGAGAATGCCGGCGATGGTCAGGATCTTGTTGCCCACCAGGTCGTGCTCGAGCGTGCTCACGATGGGGATGCCGCCGCCGCAGCTGGCCTCGCACTTAATCTGCACGCCGCACGTGCGCGCCTTCTCGGCAAGCGTCTCGACGTGGCGGCCCAACAGGGCCTTGTTGGCAGAGACGACGTGCTTGCCGTGCTCAAAGGCCGTGGTGAAGATCTCGGTCGCGGGATGCTCGCCGCCGATCAGCTCGACGACGATATCGACGGCTGGGTCGGTAACGACGTCATGCCAGTCACTCGTAAAGGCCTCGCGCTCAATACCGGCTGCCTCGGCCTGCTCCCAGGCAAGCGCGCAGGCGCGGGTCAGCTTAAGGTCGATGCCGTAGGCGGCCAGGTACTCATCGTGGTGGCTCTTGATCAGACGGGCCACGCCGCCGCCGACGGTTCCCAGACCGATCAGACCGACGTTCACGGTGCGCAGGGGTTCGCTCATAGATAGCTCCTTCGTGCATCTTATAGATTGATTGATCAGGTAATGCTGAGTGCATTCTAGCGTGAACCGAGAGCGCGCGCTCGCCAGTCAACAGGAGTCGCACAAAACGGCACCCCCGAAACGCTGCGGAAACATTGGAAACATGCTCGCTACAAACGAACTTCCGTAACAAACTGTCAACGTTTGCGCCATAAGGTTTGCCCCGTACCGCAAGACGGCCGCACCGCGGCCAGCGAAAAAGGGGGACACCATGTTCAACATCAACAGCACGCTCAGCCGTAGGAACTTTCTCGCCGGCGCCGCGGCGCTCGGCAGCGCTGCCGCACTCGCCGGTTGCTCGTCGGGTGGCTTGGACGGCGGCTCCGCCGATGACGGTAAGACCTTCAAGATCGGTGTCATCGGCCCTCTGACCGGCGCCGCGGCAACCTATGGCGTTTCGGCCGAGAAAGGTGCCAAGCTCGCCGCCAAGGATTTCTCGACCAAGGATCTCAAACTCTCGCTTAAGTCCGAGGATGACGTCGCCGACGGCGAGAAGGCCATCAACGCCTTCAATACCTTGTGCGACTGGGGCATGCAGGCGCTCGTCGGCCCCGTCACGACTGGTGCCGCCGTCGCCGTCTCGGGCGAGATCGCCGACGATATGCTCATGGTCACGCCTTCGGCCTCGTCGCTCGACGTCACCAAGGATAAGACCACGGTCTTTCAGGTTTGCTTCACCGATCCCACCATGGGCGCCAGCGCCGCGAAGTTCCTGGCCGAGAAGTATGTAGACGCCAAGATCGCCCTGTTCTACAACTCCGGCGATACGTATAGCTCGGGCGTTGCCGACGCTTTTGCCGAGCAGGCCAAGGCTTCCAAGCTCGATATCGTCGATACCGAGACCTTTAAGGACGACTCTTCCACGAGCTTTACCAACCAGCTCACCAAGGCCAAGGAGGCCGGCGCCACGCTTATCTTTGCCCCGATCTATTACACGCCGGCGTCCGTCCTGCTCAAGAACGCCAAGGACATGGGCTACGAAATGACCCTCATGGGCACCGACGGCATGGACGGCCTGCTCTCCGTTGAGGGCTTCGACACCTCTCTTGCCGAGGGCGTGCTGCTCATGACCCCGTTCTCTGCCGACGATGAGAAGAACGCCGACTTCGTCAAGGCATATAAGGACGCCTACAACGAGACGCCCAACCAGTTTGCCGCCGATGCTTATGACTGCATCCACGCGATTGTCGAGGCAATCGATGAGGCGGACATCGACATTACGGTCGACGGCGCCGACATTGCCGGCGACCTTGCCAAGGCTATGCGCAAAATCAAGATTGAGGGCCTGACAGGCGAGCTCACGTGGAACGACGAGGGCCAAGTCGAGAAGCCCGCTACGGCCTATGTGATTCAGGACGGCAAGTACATCGCCGCCTAAGTGCATATAACGAGACCGGTGGGGCCATGTTATTCAGGGCAGGAAAGCTTGTAACAAAACGGAAACATTACTTTCACACAATAAAGTCGCTAAACTGTATAAACCGACAGAAATACGCATAATTATGGATAAATGGACAAGGCAAAAGAAAAGTTGAAATAATCGCCACTTTTCTCAACTAAAGCGTCTACTATTTTGCGAACGCCGAAGACGGCGGAGGATGGCCTGTCGGGTAACCGAAACCCGACGAGATTTGAGAGGAGAGCCGCATGTCGAGCCTCACCGGTAAGTCATTGAACCCTGTTATGAATCGCAGGAGCGTTATCGCGAGCGCAGCAGGTCTGGGGGCGATGTCCATTCTAGCTGGCTGCTCCTCCAACGGCGGCGACAGCGGTTCCGCTTCGAGCGACGCTTCGTTTAAGATCGGCACCATTGGCCCGCTGACCGGTGCCGCCGCGTCTTACGGCAAGTCCGTTACCCAGGGCGTCGAGCTTGGCTGCAAGGACTTCTCCACCAAGGAGCTGCCGCTTGCCAGCAAGGCCGAGGACGACCAGGCCGACGGCGAGAAGGCCGTCAACGCCTTTAATAACCTGCTCGACTGGGGCATGCAGGCCCTCGTCGGCCCGACCACCACGGGTGCGTCGGTTGCCGTTGCCGCAGAGTGCAGTAACGACCCCAAGACATTCATGATCACCCCGTCCGCGTCCTCCGAGGACGTCACCGACGGAAAGGATTGTGTCTTCCAGGTTTGCTTTACCGACCCCAACCAGGGCGTCAACGCTGCCAAGTTCCTGGCAGAGAAGTATGCGGACGAGAAATTCGTGCTGTTCTATAACTCCGGCGACGCTTATTCTTCGGGCATTGCAGATTCCTTTAAGGCCCAGGCCGCTGAGTCTAAGCTCGAGATTGTTGACGAAGAGACCTTTAAGGACGACTCCGCTACGAGCTTTACCAACCAGCTGACCAAGGCCAAGCAGGCCGGCGCCACCATGATCTTTGCGCCGATCTACTACACGCCGGCGTCCGTCCTGCTCAAGAACGCCAAGGACATGGGCTACGACGTCAAGATGATGGGATGCGACGGCATGGACGGCATCCTGGGCGTCGAGGGCTTCGACACCTCTCTTGCCGAGGGTCTGCTGCTCATGACCCCGTTCTCCGCCGACGACGAGAAGAACGCCGACTTCGTCAACGCTTACAAGGATAAGTACGGCGATACCCCCGACCAGTTTGCCGCCGATGCCTACGACGGCGTGCACGCGGTGGTCGAGGCCCTCAAGGAGGCCGGTCTTGGTGTCGACGCCGACCCGACCGAGGTCGCCGAGAAGCTGCCCAAGGCTATGCTCAAGATTACCGTTGACGGTCTGACCGGCAAGCTCTCCTGGAACGACAAGGGCCAGGTCCAGAAGGATCCTACGGCGTATGTCATCACCGACGGCAAGTACGTACTGGCCTAATAGGCCGCCTTACATAGAGCGGTTTTGATCCCAAGCAGGGGAGGTTTTCGCCTTCCCTGCTTGCTTGGTATCTGGGGACAACGTAACGTCCCTGTTTCATACATCAACTGGAAACCTATTCGAAAGGGGGATGTGGAACATGACGGTCTTTATCCAATACCTGGTCAACGGCCTGTCCATGGGCAGCGTCTACGCCATCATCGCGTTGGGCTACACCATGGTCTACGGTATCGCCAAGATGCTCAACTTCGCTCACGGCGATGTCATCATGGTCGGTGCCTATGTCTCGTTCTGCGCCACGTCGTATCTCGGCCTCCCGGGCTGGGCATCTGTAGTTCTCTCTTGTGTGGTCTGCACGGTTCTCGGTGTTCTCATTGAGGGTCTGGCCTATAGGCCGCTGCGCCAAGCAGGCCCGCTGGCCGTTCTGATCACGGCCATCGGTGTGTCCTACTTCCTGCAGAATGCCGCGCAGCTTCTGTGGGGCGCCACGCCCAAGAACTTCACTTCGCTCGTCACCTTCCCGGTGCCGGAGTTCTTGGCCAAGTTCAACGTAAGTGCCGTCTCGCTCGTCACCATCGTAGCCTGCCTGGTTATCATGGCCGGTCTGATGATCTTTACAGGTAAGACCAAGATGGGCAAGGCCATGCGCGCCGTGTCCGAGGACAAGGCCGCCGCTCAGCTCATGGGCATCAACGTCAACCGCACCATCTCGATGACGTTCGCCATCGGCTCCGCCCTTGCCGCCATCGCCGGTGTGCTCCTGTGCTCCTACTCGCCGGTTCTGCAGCCCACCACGGGCGCCATGCCTGGCATCAAGGCCTTCGACGCTGCCGTTTTCGGCGGCATCGGCTCCATCCCCGGTGCCTTTGTCGGCGGCATTCTCATCGGCATCATCGAGGCGATGGCGCAGGCTTACATTTCCACGAGCCTTGCCAACTCCATCGTCTTTGGCGTTTTGATCATCGTCCTGCTCGTCAAGCCTGCCGGCCTCTTGGGCAAGTACGTACCCGAGAAGGTGTAGGTGAGCGTTATGAAGTTTCTTACAGACAAGCAGACGCGTCACGACTTTGTCACGTACGCCATGTGCGTTGTGGCGTTCGCCATCGTGTTCTTTATGCAGTCTAACCACATGATTCCGCGCATGATTGTCGGTCAGCTGGTTCCCATCACGGCCTATATCGTCATGGCCATCTCGCTCAACCTCGTCGTCGGCATCGCGGGCGACTTGTCGCTGGGCCACGCGGGTTTTATGAGCGTCGGCGCCTATACGGGAATCGTCACCGCCGTCGCGCTGGAGAGCGCCGTTCCGTCCGACCCGGTGCGTCTGATCATCAGCATTGTGGTCGGCGCTATCGCCGCTGCCATTCTGGGCTTCCTGATCGGTATTCCGGTTCTTCGCCTGAGCGGTGACTACCTGGCCATCGTAACCTTGGCCTTTGGCGAGATTATCAAAGAGATCGTTACCTGCCTCATTGTGGGCGTCGATTCCCGCGGCCTGCACGTGATCTTTAACATCACGGGCAATTCCACGATCGACGACCTGCACCTGCTCGAAGACGGCACCGCTATCATCAAGGGTGCCCAGGGCGCATCTGGTGTTTCGACCTACTCGACGTTCCTTGCTGGCGCCATCCTGGTTATGGTTGCGCTCGTGATTGTGCTCAACTTGGTCCGCAGCCGCACCGGTCGTGCCATCATGGCCGTGCGCGATAACAAGATCGCTGCCGAGTCCGTGGGTATCTCCGTCACCCAGTACCGCATGATCGCCTTCGTGGTTTCCGCCGCTCTCGCCGGTGCTGCCGGAGCCCTCTTCGGCGGTAACTTCTCGCAGCTCTCCGCCACTAAGTTCGACTTCAACACGTCGATTCTCATTCTGGTGTTCGTGGTCCTGGGCGGTCTGGGCAACATGCGCGGTTCCGTCATCGCGGCGGCGCTGCTCACGGTGCTCCCCGAGCTGCTCCGTCAGTTCTCGGACTACCGCATGCTCATCTACGCCATCGTGTTGATTCTGGTCATGGTCTTTACTAACAACCCTCAGCTCAAGGCGTTCTTCGCGCGCATTAAGGACCGCTTTGCTTCCAAGAAGGAGGTGGCAGCCGATGCCCAGTAAGTTTGAGTTCAACAAGGGCAAGATGGTCCCGTATCCTTCTGGCGCCATCGTTCCCGACCGCGACCTGGGCGAGCGCCCGGCGCTCGAGTGCATCCACCTGGGCATTGAGTTCGGCGGCCTTAAGGCGGTCGACGACTTTAGCCTGACCATCGGTAAGACCGAGATCGCCGGTCTCATCGGCCCCAACGGCGCCGGCAAGACCACGGTCTTCAACCTGCTCACCAAGGTGTACCAGCCCACGCACGGCACCATCCTGCTCGACGGTGAGGACACCTCGGGCAAGTCCGTCTACCAGGTCAACCGCATGGGTATCGCTCGTACCTTCCAAAACATCCGCCTGTTCAACACCATGACGGTGGAGGACAACGTAAAGGTCGGCCTGCACAACCAGGAGCGCTACTCCGGCTTTGAGGGCGTGCTACGCCTGCCGACGTATTGGAAGCACGAGAAGGCCGCCCATGAGCGCGCCATGGAGCTTCTGTCTATCTTTGATATGGAACATCTGGCAAACGAGCAGGCCGGCTCGCTGCCTTACGGCGCTCAGCGTCGTTTGGAGATCGTCCGCGCGCTTGCCACCAATCCCAAGCTACTACTGCTCGACGAGCCTGCCGCCGGCATGAACCCGTCCGAGACTGCGGAGCTCATGGCGAACATCGTCAAGATTCGCGACACCTTTGGCATTGCCATCATGCTCATCGAGCACGACATGTCGCTTGTCATGAATATTTGCGAGGGTATCTGCGTGCTTAACTTTGGCAAGGTCATCGCCAAGGGCACGGCCGAGGAAATCCAGAACAACGAAGCCGTTATTGAGGCTTATCTGGGCAAGCAGGATAAGGGGGAGAACTAAATGGCAGAGCCGATGCTTTCCGTCTACAACATCAACGTCTGGTACGGCGCCATCCACGCCATTAAGGACATCTCCTTTAACGTTAACGAGGGCGAGATCGTGGCCCTGATTGGCGCGAACGGCGCCGGCAAGTCCACGACGCTCAAGACTGTCTCGGGCCTGCTGCGCTCCAAGACCGGCTCCATCAAGTTTATGGGCGAGGACATTATCCATACGCCCGCCGACAAGCTGGTTGGCAAGGGCCTGTCTCAGGTACCCGAGGGGCGTCGTGCCTTTTTGCAGATGACGGTCGAGGAGAACCTGGAGATGGGTGCCTATACACAGCCCAAGTCCACGGTTGCCCCGGGCCTCGAACGTGTTTACGAGCAGTTCCCGCGCCTGAAGGAACGCCGTCGCCAGGTGGCCGGCACCCTTTCGGGCGGCGAGCAGCAGATGCTCGTTATGGGTCGTGCCCTTATGAGTAACCCCAAGCTGCTCATGCTCGACGAACCCTCCATGGGTCTGGCGCCGATCCTGATCGAGCAGATCTTCCAGATTGTCGAGGATTTGCACAAGGCCGGCACCACGGTGCTCCTGGTCGAGCAGAACGCGCAGATGGCGCTTTCCATCGCCACACGCGGCTACGTGCTCGAGACCGGCAAGATCACCATGACCGGCACCGGCCAAGAGCTGCTGCACGACGACAACGTCCGCAAAGCTTATCTTGGTGGTTAATCCATCCAGTAATAGGGGCGCTGACCAACTCGGTCAGCGCCCCTTTTGAAATGATCCGTTGGCTTGGTATTTAAAGTGCGACAATGCCGTGTGGAAATAGAAGTGTCATCTGGGGGTCTATCTATGCTGTACGAGTTTTGTGCCGAGAACTTTGAGCGGGTGCCGGCGGCCATTGCGGCCGGTGCGGGACGCATTGAGCTGTGCGACAACCTTGCGGTTGGAGGCACCACGCCCTCGGCCGGCGTTATCAGCGCTACGACCAGCTATGCTCGCGAGCACGATGCACGGGTGATGTGCATGATCCGTCCGCGTGGCGGCGACTTTCACTACAACCAGGACGAGCTGCGCATGATGGAGATGGACTTGGGCCTTGCCGTAAGTGCCGGCGTCGATGGCTTGGTCTTTGGCTGCTGCAAGCCTTGTGCCGGCGGATGGGCGCTCGATGAACTTGCGTTGGGCGCCCTCGTGATGGCTGCGGGCTGCGCGACCGAGGAGTGCAAGCGCGAGCCCATCGACATCACCTTTCACATGGCGTTTGACCAGCTCTCGCCCGAGGCTCAGCTCGACGCGATTGACACGCTCGCCGACTGCGGCATAACGCGCATCCTGACGCATGGCGGTGCCGCCGGCACGCCGATTGAGAACAACCTGGAGCATCTGTCGCATCTTATCGACTACGCGAACGATCGCTTGACCATCCTTCCCGGTGGCGGCATCACTACGGCAAATCGCGACGCGGTCGCGGCGGCGCTAGGTGTCTCTGAGCTCCATGGCACCAAGATCGTGCCGCTGGAGGTATAACCCGTGGCGCTGGTATTTGACGTTCAGCAGGCGAGCGGGAAGCCCGACGACAACCGGCGCCCTGGCACCGCGTGCCCCTTTTGCGATACCGAGGAACTCGCCAATATCATCCGGCGCGACGGTGACTGTATCTGGCTCGAGAATAAGTTCAAGACCCTGCGCGCCACCCGTCAAACCGTGCTGATCGAGTCGGCCGACCACGACGCAGACCTGGTGACCTATGCGCCGGACGAGCTGCATCATGTGATGCGGTTTGCCCTGGGTTGCTGGCAGCAGATGATCGATTCACAGCAGTATCGAAGCGTGCTCATGTACAAGAACAAGGGTCCGCTCTCGGGCGGTAGTCTCATTCATCCGCACATGCAGATTGTGGGTTTGGAGCAGGAAGATGGCTATGCTTCGCTGACTTCCGCCAATTTCGAAGGCATCAATGTCTGGCAACAGGGGAGAATTGCGGTCAACATCTCAACCGAACCGATTATGGGGTTCTTTGAGGTCAACGTTTCAGCTCCGCGGGGAATCGCCGCCAGCGATGACACGCGGGACCAAGCCGAGGCGGATCTCTTCGCCGATGCGATCCAGGTAGCTCTGCGTTATATCCTAAGCGAGCACCACGGTGGCCGTGCAGAGTCGTACAACTTGTTCTTCTATCACCTGGGCGGTCGGACCATTGCCAAGGCGCTGCCGCGTTGGGTGGTTTCGCCCTACTTTGTCGGCTATCGTTTGGCCCAGGTCAATGCCGAGACGACGCTCGATATCGATGCTGAGCGCCTGCGCGCGCATCTGGAAACGCTTGTATAGCAAGACTAACACCCGCGTAATGCGGACAGCCTAGCGTGCCATGGCGTCGCGGCCGGCCTCGACGCGCTTGCGCTGGGCAGCGCGCTCCTCGCCGGTTAGACGCTCAAAGAGATGCCCGATAAGCGAGGCAAGTACCTGCTGAAACAGCGTTCCGCACATGACGGGAAATACGACTTCGCCCGGAAAGTATTGCGTGGCGATGACGGCGCCCGAAGAGATGTTGCGCATGCCGCAGGTAAAGCACATGGTAGTCGTTTCGCTATACGGCAGATGCAGTGCGCGGGCGACCAGAATACCGACGACAAAGCCGCTGATGGCGAAGATCAAAATAAAGAGGGCGACTTCCAAGCGCACCGCGTTCATGTGCAGCACGTACTCGCTCATGGCGGTGGAGTTCGACGCGATAACACCCATCATCATGAACTTGCAGGCGGGCGAGAGCGCGGGGGAGAGCTTCTCGTGTCCCCATCCGCGCGTGAGTTCGTTAATCACGATGCCGAGCAGGGCGGGGATAGCGATCATGAAGGCCATGTTCTGCATCATGCCCGGCACGTCGATCGAGACGGTGGCGCCCAGCAAGAGCTTAAGCGTGAGCGGAATCGTAACGGGTGAGATAACCGAGGACGTCAGGATGATGGTGAGCGCGAGCGGGCCGTTGCCGCCGAACATGCTAATCCACATAAAGGCAGTGACTGCCACAGGTACGCTGTACTCGAGCACGATACCGCAGACTAGGTTGGGGTTGGAGCCAAAGAACAGCGACCCCATGGCATAGGCTGTTATGGGAATAAGCACCGCCGAGACCAGCAGCGCCAAAATCAGGTGCAGCGGACGGCGGAATACTTCGGCTACCTGATGGAAGGTGTTGCTGAGGGCACCTTGGAACGTCATAAAGGCAAACAGGGTGGGGACGATGGGCTTGAGTACGCCGATCTGCTGGGGAAAGAGCACGCCGAGCGTCACGCAAATCGGAACGATGATCTGCATATGCCCCGCGAGGAACTTACCCAGTCCAACCCATTGCTTCATATGCGCTTGTGACTCCCTTTGCTCGTGAATCCGTTTTGAATGGATATGCTAGACGCTCGCATGCGTCCGTGTGGCTGAAACGCCCGATTATTTCGAGGCTATTACCGCCCTCGTTTATCGAAACCACGGCGTGCTGGACGTTGTGCGTCCGCGCCGCACGGTATAATAAATCCGTTCAACAGATCTGCCTGCCGAAGCGGGCATACACAGAGGACTCATCGCTATGAACCGTGAGAGGTATCGCGGCGACCTGCCCCTATCGGGGGTGGGCGCCTATGTCATCGCTTAAGACAACGCATCGCTGGGCGGTCGCTCAGCAAAACCCCGAGCTCGAAAAGGAGCTTTCGGCTGGCCTGGGCATACCCGGGCTGGTGGCGCGCATTATGGTTGCGCACGGCATTACATCCATCGAGGAAGGCCAGCTTTTTCTGACGCCTTCGCTCGATCGCGACTGGGCGGACCCGCTCGTTATTCCGGGTATGGCGGTCGTCGTCGACCGCGTTGAGCGTGCTATTCGCAGCCACGAGCGCATCGCCGTCTTTGGCGATTTTGACGTCGACGGCATTACGTCGACTTGTCTGTTGACCGAGGCGCTGCGTTCGTTTGGCGCCAACGTCACGCCGTTTATTCCGCATCGTTTTGACGAGGGCTACGGCCTGTCGCGTGCGGCGCTCGACCGCGTTAACGAGCTCGCTCGCCCCCAGCTGATCGTGACCGTCGATAACGGCATTGCCGCCAAGGAAGAGGCCTCCTATCTGGAGAGCCTGGGGATCGATTTGGTGATCACGGACCATCACGAGCCGTCCGACCAGGTGCCGCAGGGCGTGCCCCTGACCGACCCCAAGCTCGAGGACAAGGGTCCCTCGCGCGAGCTTGCCGGTGCCGGCGTGGCGCTCAAGCTGGTGCAGGTCCTGGGCGAGCGTTTGGGCAAGCCGTCGTATTGGCGTTCGCTGATAGAGGTCGCGGCGCTGGGCACCGTGTCCGACATGATGCCGCTTACGCCCGAGAATCGCGCACTGGTCGCCGAGGGCATCCAGCAGATGCGCGTGACGGCCCGTCCCGGCTATATCGCGCTTGCCGCACTTGCCAAGGCCGACCTTTCTACCATTACGGCCGACGGCCTGTCGTTTTCGCTCATCCCCCGTCTGAATGCTGCCGGCCGCATGGCCGATCCCAAGCTGGCGCTCGACCTGCTGCTTGCCCGCGACCCCATCGAAGCGAGCGCGCTTGCCGCCGAGCTCGAGGAAATCAATCGCCAACGCCGCGAGATCGAGGCCGATCTTACGCGCGATGCCATGGCGAAGGTCGAGGAGACTTATGACGGCGGGCGCGCAATCGTCGTGGGCGGCGAGGGCTGGCACGAGGGCGTCAAGGGCATCGTGGCGAGCCGCTTGACCAATCGCTATCACGTGCCGGCGCTGCTCTTCTCGATCGAGGACGGCGTTGCGCGCGGATCAGGCCGCTCGGTGGGCAAGATCAACCTGTTCGACGCCGTTGAGCGTTGCTCCGACCTGCTGATTCGTCGCGGCGGGCATGCCGGTGCGGTGGGTGTGACCATCGAGGCATCCAAGCTCGATGAGTTCCGCCGTCGCCTTTCGGCCGTGCTATCGGAGCTTCCCGCCGAGGACTTTGAGGACACTGACGAGGTTGCCGCCACCGTTGATCTATCCGAGCTAGATATCGAGACCATCGAGCAAA
Organism: Collinsella sp. SGI.180; assembly: GCF_050313455.1. Lineage (NCBI taxonomy): Bacteria > Bacillati > Actinomycetota > Coriobacteriia > Coriobacteriales > Coriobacteriaceae > Collinsella > Collinsella sp. SGI.180. The sequence continues at coordinate 7,861 of NZ_JBNPLL010000025.1, read as the reverse complement.
TTTCCCGTCTTGAGCCGTTTGGCCAGGGCAATAAGGTGCCGCTTCTGGCCGCCGAGGGCGTGACGATGTGCGATCGCGCCGTGGTGGGCAAAACCGGCGAGCACATGCGCTTTGTGGCGACCGATGGTGCCGCGAGTGTGCCGGCCATCATGTTCCGCGTGCCGCAGATCGATAGGCTCATCAATTGCGACAGCGCCGTCGACTTGGTGTTCGAGGCCGTGGCCGAGCATTGGCAGGGACGTGTGAAGCCCAAGCTCATGATCAAAGATGTCTTGGTGCGCGATACCGCGGCGCCCAATATCGACGATCCGGCATGTGAGCTTCGCCGCGGCGTGCAACCGGCGGATTCTGGCCTGCGCCTGGAGTCGCGTAAACGCGAGACGCTCGCCCAGCTTTCTTATACCGAGCTCACGCGCTCGCTTATCCATAGCTTTATCGGCTCGAACCAGCCGCATCGCGCGCAGGTCGAGGCACTCGACGCGCTTGCCGACCATCAGAGCGTTTTGGCCGTTATGGGGACGGGGCGTGGCAAGTCTCTGATTTTCCATGTGCATGCCGCGCGCGAGGCGGTTCTTCGCGGGCGTGCGAGCATTTTTGTCTATCCTTTGCGTTCGCTCGTTGCCGATCAGGCCTATCACCTTTCCTCGACGATGGCCGCGCTCGGCATTGGTGTCGGCGTGCTGACTGGCGAGACCGTGGAGGCCGTACGCGATGACGTGTTCGCCGGCCTTGCTTCGGGTCGTACCGGTATCGTTCTCACGACGCCCGAGTTCTTGTCTATCCACCGCGATCGATTTGCGCGTTCTGGACGTATTGGCTTCGTTGTTATCGATGAGGCGCACCATGCCGGTCTTGCTAAGGGTGGTGACCGGAGTGCATACCTCGATATGCCCGATATTCTTAAAGCCCTGGGCGACCCCGTTGTCATGGCGGCAACGGCTACCGCGACGGCTCCAGTTGTGGCAGAGCTTGCTCGCGTATTGCCGATTACCAGCACGGTGGTCGACGAGACCGTTCGCGAGAACCTACAACTCGAGGACGATCGTGACCTTGCGAGCCGTGAAAATCGCCTGGTTTCGATCGTTGCGACGGGGGAGAAGACCGTCATCTACGTGAACTCGCGCGACCAGTCCGTGGCGCTTGCCAAGACGTTGCGCAAACGTGTGCCCGACTGCGCGACCCATATCGCGTTCTATAACGCCGGGCTTGCGCGTTCCGATCGCCGACGCGTCGAGGAGGCGTTTCGAGATGGCAGCCTGAGCTGCATCGTTTCAACCTCGGCCTTCGGTGAGGGCGTCAACCTGCCCGATATCCGCCATGTCGTGCTCTACCACATGCCGTTTGGCGCGATTGAGTTTAACCAGATGAGTGGCCGTGCCGGCCGCGATGGGCAGCCTGCCGTGATTCACCTGCTCTATTCGTCTCGTGACGCTCGTATTAATGAGCGCCTGCTCGATTGTTACGCGCCCGAGCGCGATGAGCTTGTCACGCTCTATCGGGCGCTGCAGACCATGTGGCGCTCCAATCGTGGCAAGACGGGGGACGATTCATTCTGCGCAAGCGATATCGACATTGCGCAGATGTGCCTTGCAATCGACGCGCGCACGCCGGTCGATGAGCGTTCGGTGGCAAGCGGCTTGGGAATCTTCGAAGAGCTCGGTTTCTGTCACGTTTCGGGGTTTGACGATACCCGTCGCATCGCGATGACCGAAAACCCCGGGCGCGTGCAGTTGAGCAGGTCGATCCGCTATTTGGAGGGCTTGCGCTCGCGCATGGAGTTCTCGGCTTTCCGGAGTTGGGCACTCGATTCGTGCGCTTCTGATATGCTTACCAAAATTAACCGCCCGATCGTACCGCGGACCTAGGGAAGGGGACCTCGATGGATGCCGCAGCCCGTACCGCCCATGATTCCGCCCTCCAGCCCTTTTCGGAGATGGAGCACTATACGCATGCCGATGATCTGCCGCCCGAGATTATGGCGGACAGCTACGACAAGCTGGAGCGCCTGTGCCTTAAATATATGAGTGAGGATGACTTCTCCAAGGTGGAGCAGGCCTACTGCTTTGCTGCCGAGAAGCACTGCAACCAAAAGCGGCGCTCGGGTGAGATGTACATTAACCATCCCGTCGAGGTGGCTATCATTTTGGCCGACCTTAAGATGGACTGCGATGTGGTGTGCGCTGCATTGCTGCACGATACCGTCGAGGATACCGATACCTCGCTTGCCGATGTTTCGGGCCTGTTTGGCGAAACCGTGGCAGAGCTCGTCGACGGCGTGACCAAGCTCACCAACATCGAAGTCGACAACATGGACGAAAAGCAGGCGCTTACGCTGCGCAAGATGTTCCTCGCCATGTCCAAGGACATTCGCGTCATCATCGTCAAACTCGCCGACCGCCTGCATAATATGCGCACGCTTGCCGCCCTGCGCGAGGACCGCCGCCTGTTTAAGGCGCGCGAGACCATGGATGTGTACGCGCCCCTGGCCGACCGCCTGGGCATGAGCTCTATCAAGTGGGAACTCGAGGATCTGTCCTTCTTCTACCTTGAACCCGACGCTTACCAGCGCATCGCCCGCATGGTGGCAGAGTCACGCGAGGTTCGCGAACGCTTTCTGGCCGAGACTATCAAGACGCTTACCGATGAGCTCGACCGCATTGGCCTTGAGGGTTTTCAGATCAACGGTCGTTCCAAGCACTATTGGTCCATCTATCAAAAGATGAAGCGCAAGGGCAAGGAGTTCTCCGAGATTTATGATCTGGTGGCGCTGCGCGTCATCACCCATTCGGTGCGCGATTGCTATTCCACGCTTGGTGCCGTGCATACTTTGTGGCATCCCATGCCCGGTCGTTTTAAAGACTATATCGCCATGCCCAAGGTCAATAACTACCAATCGCTCCACACGACGGTTATCGGCCCCACGGCCCGTCCGCTCGAGATTCAGATCCGAACCTACGAGATGCACGAGCAGGCCGAGTACGGCATCGCCGCCCACTGGCTATATAAGAAATCGGGCGGATCGTCTGCCTCCAAGACCAACGACGCACAGCGTCTGGACGATCAGATTAACTGGCTCAAGCACTCGCTCGATTGGGCAGCCTCTGACGAGATCACCGATGCCAAAGAATATCTGCACTCACTGAAGGTCGACCTGTTTGACCAGGAGATTTTTGTCTTTACGCCCAAGGGTGAGGTCATGGCGCTTCGTGCGGGCTCTACACCGCTCGACTTTGCCTACGCTGTTCATACCGAGGTCGGCAACCACTGCGTCGGCGCCAAAATCAACGGTGCGGTGGCTCCGCTCACGCACGAAATCAAGACGGGTGACCGTGTCGAGATCCTGACTAACAAGAGCTCCAAGCCGTCGCGCGATTGGCTCAAGATCGTCAAGACGCCTTCGGCCAAGTCAAAGATTCGCCGTTACTTCGCCGCTGCGACCAAAGACGATGACGCTGCTGCCGGTCGCGATATGCTGGCCAAGGACCTGCGCAAGCGCGGGTACGGCATCTCTACGCCGCGATCCACGCGTGCACTCAATGCCGTGGCGGAGCAGTTTAACTTCAAGCAACTCGAGGACCTGTTCGCAGCCGTTGGCGCGGGCAAGGTCGCCCCGCGCGCTGTGGGCAATAAGGTCGAGCAAATCTTGGATCCCAAGCCCGAGGAGCAGCTCACCAAGGCCGAAGCCATCGCTGAGGTCGTCAAACAGCCTGCCCGCGGTTCCAACCGCAAACCGCAAAAGCGTGGCAAGAGTGCGAGTAACGGCATTATCGTCAAGGGCGAGAGCAACAGCGGCCTGCTGGTTCGTCTGGCGCATTGCTGCAATCCGGTGACGGGCGACGACATCGTGGGCTTTATCACGCGCGGTCGAGGCGTCTCGGTGCATCGTGCCAACTGCCCCAACGTCAAGGGTCTCATGGAACACCCCGAGCGCATGATTGACGTGGAGTGGGATGGTGCTGCCGATACGCTTTTCCAGGTCGAGATCGTGGTCGAGTGCTTGGATCGTATGGGCTTGCTCAAGGATGTCACCATCGCCATTGGCGATGCAGGCGGAAATATCCTTTCCGCCGCTACCTCGACCAACCGCGAGGGCATTGCGACCCTGCGCTTTATGGTCGAGATTTCGGACGCGAGCGGTCTGGATCCGCTGCTGGCATCCATCAGCAGTGTCGACTCGGTCTATGACGCACGCCGTCTGATGCCTGGCGAGGGTGGGGCTCAGCTTAAGCGTCGCGTATAGGCGTGACGAACGCACAACGGTAATGATATTGGCTACGTTCGAGGCATCGTTTGATGCCTCGACGCTTGTAGAAGGAGGACGTGCTCATGGTCACTGCAGCTTTGGACTTAACCCCTCGGGGTACGGCTTCGATCGAGGCGCTTGTAAACGGCCCCATTCAGACCAACAGTTACGCCGTAATCTCGAGCGGCGAATGCCTGATTATCGATCCGGCCTGGGAAGGTGAGCGTCTTGTGGAACATATCTATGCCAAGCATCCTGACGCGCACGTGCTAGGCGCTGTCTGCACCCATGGCCATGCCGATCACGTAGGTGGCGTTGCCGGAGCGCGAGCCGCCGTCGGTAAGGGTTTCCTATTTGAGTTAGGTGCGAAGGACGTGTTGGTATCTCGTGAGAATATCGAGGAGCAGCGAGCGATGTGGGGCATCGATACGCCCGATCCGGGCGAGCCGACGCGATTGCTTGCTGAGGGCGATACGATTGAATTGGGTGATATCTGCCTGCAGGTGATCGAGACGCCCGGTCACACACCGGGTGGCATTGTCTTGTTCGCCGCCACCGAGCAGGGAAGCATCGCCTTTGTTGGCGACACACTGTTCCCGGGCAGCCACGGCCGCACCGATCTCGCCGGTGGAGACGAGGCGGCGATTCTGCGCTCGCTCTCCAAGCTCGCCCAGCTGCTTCCAGCCGATACCGTTTGTTTAACGGGGCATGGTGATTCGACCACTATGGCGCGCGAGCTCATGCAGAACCCTTTCATGCAGATGTAGCTTTGTAGTCAGCTGCTTAAGCACGAGAAGTGTCCAAACGTCAAGATATTTTCCCCAACGGGCCGATTCCGTAGGGCAAACGGTCAAAAAAAGTCTGTTTGGACGATATTCGTGAACAAACGAACGTTTACGCTCGGGTACGCCGTGGTAAAATCTCATGCGTTATCGGAGCAACCTTACAGGAGGTTTCTTTTATGCTCGTCAACGCAGCAGACATGCTCAAGAAGGCCGAGGCCGGCAAGTATGCTCTCGGTGCCTTCAACACCAACAACCTCGAGTGGACTCTGGCTATTCTCCAGGCCGCCGAGGAGGCCAAGTCTCCGCTGATCCTTCAGTGCACCGCTGGTGCCGCTAAGTGGATGGGCGGTTTCAAGGTCTGCGCCGACATGGTCAAGGCTGCCGTCGAGGCCACGGGTGTTACCGTTCCCGTCGCCCTTCACCTCGATCACGGTTCTTACGAGGACTGCTTCAAGTGCATCGAGGCCGGCTTCACGTCCATCATGTATGACGGCTCTCACGAGGAAACCTTCCAGCTTAACCTCGATCGCACCAAGGAGCTCGTTGAGCTTGCCCATTCCAAGGGCATGTCCATCGAGGCCGAGGTCGGCGGCATCGGCGGCACCGAGGACGGCGTGACTTCCAACGGCGAGCTCGCTGACCCCGCTGAGTGCAAGCAGATTGCTGACCTGGGCGTCGACTTCCTCGCCTGCGGCATCGGCAACATCCACGGCGTGTATCCCGCCGACTGGGCCGGTCTTTCCTTCGAGCGTCTGAGCGAGATCAAGGCTCAGACCGGCGACCTGCCCCTCGTTCTGCACGGTGGTACCGGCATCCCCGAGGATCAGATCAAGAAGGCCATCTCCCTGGGCATCTCCAAGATCAACGTCAACACCGACCTGCAGCTTGTCTTCGCTGCCGCCACGCGTGAGTACGTTGAGGCTGGCAAGGATCAGCAGGGCAAGGGCTATGACCCCCGCAAGCTCCTGAAGCCCGGTCGCGAGGCCATCGTTGCCCGCACCAAGGAGCTCATGGAGGAGTTTGGCTCCGTCAACAAGGCGTAAGTAGCGGTTTAACTTCCCGCCGGAGGCCCCGTTTCCCCTACGCTGTTTCCCTCGCGCTCACCTGGCTTCGCCAGAAGTCGCGCGATGGAATCAGCTTCGGGGAAACGGGGCCTCCTTCGTTAACTCGATACGGGGTTACTGGGCTGAATTATTTATTTGACTACCGCTCAGCGGTGTTGATGGCTCCCTTGTTGGGGCTTTCTTTTTATGTCGGTACAATGGTCTCGGGTTGTCGTTCTGCGTGGGAGTGGTTATGGCTGTCGTTAATGTTTTGCCTGCCGATGGAAAGGTTGTTGCCGAGGGCCCCGTTGGTTGCTCTGTTGATGTTTGTTGCGATGATTTTCGTCATCTCGACATTGGATTGCCACCTGAGATCCTTCGTCTCAAGGACGCCGGGTATCTGGCGCAGGCTGTTGCGGCTTGCGACCGTCTTTTGGAGCAGAACCCTGATCCCTCGTTGGCCGCTTGCGTTCGTGCCGAGCGGTATCGCATGATCGAGACGTCGTTTCATTTTTCGGTGTCGCGCGATCAGGCTATTGCGATGATCTGCGAGGAGTGGCCGGAGTTTACCGAGGATCAGTTTGACGACCTAATCGATCGCAAGCGCATCGACTGGCGCTTTATCGATGGTGAACTGTTCGTTCTCGACAACTTCCTTGATTCTTTGCGTGTGTATCCCAAGGAGGTTCCGGGCCTGCGTCCCGATTCTACTGATGGAACTGCGCTGCGCAACCAGATGCTTAAGAAGATGGAATCACAGGGCGGGCTGTCTCGTGCTATTACGCTTAAAGCATCCGTGTCTGTTCCCGGTGCTCTGGAGGGGGAGACCGTTCGCGCATGGCTTCCCGTTGCCGCAGCCTGCCGCCAGCAGTCTCATATCGAGATTCTCGATATGACGCCGGAGGGGGTCCTTGCTCCCGCGAACGCTTTGGCGCGTACCGCCTCGTGGGTTTCCTCGGCTGATCGATTGTTCTCAGTGACCTATCGTTATCTGATTGATGCCGCTTATTGCGATATCTACGGGGGAGCGCTTCCGGCGCATCCGTGTATGGACGCGCCGCTGCCCAAGGATATTTCCGAGGACCGACCGCATATTGCGTTCACGCCGTATCTGCAGCAGCTGACCGAACATGTTGTCGATGGTCTCGAGGATCAGCTCGACCGCGCTCGGGCCATCTATGATTATTTGACGCATCATATCGACTATCGATACCAGCCACCGTATCTGCTTCTGGGCTCTATCGCGGATGACTGCGCGCATTCGCTTCGCGGTGATTGCGGTGTTATGGCACTCACGTTTATCACCATGTGCCGCATCGCCGGCGTGCCCGCACGTTGGCAGAGCGGCCTGTACGTTGCGCCCGACTCGGTGGGCTCGCATGACTGGGCGGAGTTCTATACACCGCAGACGGGTTGGCTTAACGCCGATGTCTCGTTTGGATCCTCGGCACGCAGGATGGGGGAGGAATGGCGCCGCCGCCACTACTTTGGCAACCTCGATCCATGGCGCATGGTGGCAAACTGTCGGTTCCAGGCAGAGTTTGAACCCGTCTTTGACGGTATGCGTGAGGACCCCTACGATAACCAGATGGGCGAGGCCTCGGTCGACGGTCGCGGATGCCGCCAGCGCGAGATGCTCCGCACGGTCGAACTCATCGAAATGCTCGAAGTTCCATTTTCGGACTAATCTACGGAAAGCTGTGATAAACTAACTCACGCAATACGTGCCCGAGTGGCGGAATTGGCAGACGCAGTGGACTCAAAATCCACCGTTGGCAACAACGTGCGAG
>NZ_JBNPLL010000024.1:0-21520 GCF_050313455.1 Collinsella sp. SGI.180 | reverse complement strand
AAAAGACTACTTAGCCCAAAACGTGAGCCATGCGCGTCTTGAACTCGGACAGGAAGCGCGGGGCATCCACGGTCAGCGCCACAAGCGCGCTCTTGTCCGGATCGGACAGGCGATGCTCGTCGCAAATGGTGCGGCCGCGATACTCGCCCAGCAGATCAACACGCAGATTGCAGCCGAGCGCACCCACGAGCGTGGGGTCGATCGCCACGGCGACGGCCAGCGGATCGTGCAGCGCACAACCACCCAGGTAGGGTGCGTTCATCTCGTACGAACCAATGTAGTGCTCGACCATGCTCGCAAACGCACAGCCGGCCATGGTGCCCGAGCCCGTCCAGCCGGCAATGTCGCGGCGCGTAAGCACCACGCGATGCGTCACGTCCAGACCCACCATGGTGAGCTTGCGGCCCGAGCGCAGCACGGCATCGGCCGCCTCGGGATCGCTTGCCATGTTGGCCTCGGCGCCCGCGCTCACGTTGCCGGGCACGGTCAGGGCGCCGCCCATCACCACCACGCGGCCGATAGACATCACCGCCGCCGCATCGCGCTCCAGGGCAAGCGCCAGGTTGGAGAGCGGGCCGGTCGCTACGTAGACCAGATCGGGACCATAGGTGCGCGCGGCATCGATCAGATAATCGACTGCAGCGTTGCCATCGGCCGACGTCGCCCCCACCGGCTCGTAGGGCGACGCGGGCACGCTCGCGCCGCCGATGCCGTTCTTGCCGTGAATGAGTACGGTGGACGCCGGCGGCGTATAGGGCTCAGTCGCCTGCAGAGGACGGTCGGCACCCAGGTACACCGGCACCTCGGGACGGCCCAACAGGTCAAGCACCGCCAGGCAGTTGCGCGCCGACTGGTCGACGCGCACGTTGCCAAAACACGTGGTAATGCCCACGAGCTCAACCTCGGGGCTCGCGATGGCATAGGCAAGCGCCATCGCATCGTCCACACCCATATCCAGATCAAGGATCAGCTTCTTGGTTGCCATTGTTCTACTCCGCTTCTCCGTCTTGTACTAAATCGTCTAAACCAAACACGCGCTCAACTTCGGCACGCGTGGGAATCGACTGCTGCGCGCCCAGGCACGACACCGTCACTGCCGAGGCGCGAGCACCCGCGGCCATGCACTCAAAGAGCGGCAGCCCCTCCAAACGAGCCGCAGCAAGCGCACCGATAAATGTATCGCCCGCGGCCGTCGTATCGACCACCGAGCTCGAAAGCGCCGGCATGCGCAGCAGCTCGCCGTCGTCGCCGAGCGTAACCGAGCCGGCGCCGCCCAACGTGATGACCGCGGCTCCGGCACCCTTGGCGAGCAAGGCATTGAGCGCCGCGACGCAGCTCGCATCGTCTGCAGGCAAGATGCCCGTCAGTACCTGGCACTCAGTCTCGTTGGGACAGACCAGGTCGACTGCAGGCCAGACCTCCGCAGGCAAATCGCAGGCTGGCGCTGGATTAAAGACCGTATAGAACCCCAGCTCGTGAGCGCAGAAAAGCGCCTCGACAGTCGCCACAAGGTCACATTCGCCTTGGGCGATAAAGACGCCTCCGGCAGCCGGGGCAATATCGCTGGCGTCGCCGTCGAGCTCATCGGCCACCAGGCGCCTCAGCGCGCGAGCAACGTCCTCGCCCGCGAGCGCATGGTTGGCGCCCGGCGACAGCACGATGCGGTTATCGCCCTCACAGCGAATGATGGTCGCCGTTCCCGTCTCCACGTCGTCGCGGCGCGCCACAAAGTCACAGTCCACGCCAGCATCTTGGAGCCCCGCCACGAGCGACGAGCCAAACGCGTCGCGGCCGACCGCGCCGATCATGCGCGTGCGCGCACCCATGCGCGCAGCTGCTACGGCCTGATTGGCGCCTTTGCCGCCGGCGTTGGTGATAAACCCGCTGCCGCCGACGGTCTCGCCCGCACGCGGCATGCGCTCGCACGCCACCGAAAGGTCCATGTTCATGCTGCCGAACACCGCAACGATGCCGCAATCTGCCATGGAAACCTCCTCGTCCGCGGGCTCTGCACCCGCTGTCGGCCGTCAATCGTGCACTCTCGCACCTCTATAACTTTAGTTCACTTTGATGTGGACGCGCGCTTGAGCTTACGCCAGCAGCAAGCATTCACAGGAGTAGGCGGCTACAATGAAAGCGTGCTGATTATTCTCGTCATTGGATGATGTTTTATGGAACAATTCCCGCGATCGAGCTCGCGCAGCTCACGCCATGCGAGCGATCAACAAGCGCCGCACGAACGTTCGCGCACTAACCGCCAAACCACCGAGCCGCGCCGCGCTGCAGGCTCCCATCGCTCGCCCGCCAACAAGGGCGCCCGCACCGACAGCGCCGCAAAAGAACAGGCGCCCACGCGTCCCAAATCTCGCTACATCCCCGCCCTCGACGGCCTTCGCACGCTCGCCGTTGTCGCGGTGGTGCTCTATCACCTCAACCTCACGTGGGCTCAGGGCGGCCTCCTCGGCGTCACGATCTTCTTTGTGCTCTCGGGATACTTGATCACGCGCCTGCTCCTCAACGAAATCGCAAAGACCGGTCGTATCGATCTCAAGAGCTTCTGGATCCGCCGCATCCGTCGCCTGTTCCCCGCCGTGGTAACCGTCGTGGTGGTGACCTGCGCACTGTGCACTGTCTTTAACCATGTGATGCTCACCAAGATGCGCCCCGACATCCTGCCGTCGCTGCTGTTCTTTAATAACTGGTGGCAGATTATGCAGGACGTTTCGTACTTTAACGCCCTGGGCGACCCCTCGCCGCTCACGCACTTTTGGTCGCTTGCCATCGAGGAACAGTTCTATCTTATTTGGCCGCCGCTGCTGCTCGCCATGGTGTCGGTGCACATGAGCAAGCCCAACACGCGCCGCGTGGTCCTGGGCCTCGCCGCCGTCTCCGCCGTCGCCATGATGGTGCTCTACAACCCCGCCACCGACCCCAGCCGCGTGTACTACGGCACCGACACCCGCGTGTTCTCGTTGCTGCTGGGCGCCTGGATGGCCTTTATCCCCGACCGCGACCTGGCGCCTGCGCGCCTTGTCCGCCATCTGGGGCTCGACCGACTGGCCGGCGCCGGCAAGCACGACAAGTCAAAGAGCGACACCGCCGAGGCCGCCACGACAAAGCCAAGTGAGCTCGCACGCTTTTGGTCCTCCCCCGCATCCATCGATTTGATGGGCGTCGTTGGCCTGGTCGGACTCGCCGCCATGGTCGCGCTCACCAACGGCTATACCGCGTTTCAGTATCGCGGAGGCACGCTGCTGTGCTCCATCCTCACACTGATGGTTATCGCGGCATGCGTGCAGCCCCAGGGCATGGTCGCACGGGCCTTGGCCGCCGAGCCGCTCGTATGGATCGGCAAGCGCTCCTACAGCATCTACCTGTGGCATTATCCGCTGCTGCTCCTCATGAACCCGGTCGCCAACATTAACGACACGCCCTGGTGGCACTACATTTTGCAGGTGTTGTTGGTGGTCGCCGTGGCCGAGTGCTCCTATCGCTTTATCGAAACGCCGTTTAGGAAGGGCGCTTTTGGGCGCACCGTTTCCGAGCTCCGCGACGGCACCACCACGCCCGCCGGCTGGATGCGCGCACATGTCCCCACCTGCGCCGTTTGCGCCGTCGTGCTTGTTGTGGCGCTGGGCGGCCTGGTCTTTGTGCCCGACACATCCGCGCTGAGCGGCGAGGGCGCCGAAATCCTAAACAAGGAGGCCAAAAATGCAAAGCCTCAAGATCAGCAGGCGGCCGACGACTCCGACAAAGACGACGACGGCTTCCCCGACGGAGCCTACGACCTGCTAATGATTGGCGACTCCGTGTCCCTGCGCGCCGTCGATGCCTTTGACGGCGTGTTCCCGCACAGCCACATCGATGCCGAAAAGGGCCGCCAGTTTGATGCAGGCCGCGCGACATTTGAGGGCTATATCCAGCAGAACCTTGCCGGCAAGATCGTGGTCTTTGCCCTGGGCACCAACGGCCTGGTAACCGATGATCAGATTGATGCGATCATGGCCGACGCCGGTGATCAGCGTATTGTCGTGTTTGTAAACACGCGTAGCCCGCAGCCGTGGGTCGGGTCCACGAACCAAGCCATTGCCAACGCCGCCAAGCGCTATAAAAACGTGCGTGTTATCGACTGGTACGGATACAGCACAAATCGCAACGACCTGTTCGATGGCGATGGCACGCATCTTTCGACCGCCGGCGTGACCGAGTACCTTAAGCTCATCCACGATGCCGTCAAGAAGGACCTACCCGTGCACCCCGAGGATCACGTTAACGATCCGCAGCCGGCGGCTGTCAAATCCGCTGCCGAGGCACTCGTCAACGCCCTCGCCTACAAACCGCACAAGCTAGGCACCGACAAGTAACGCACAGCCAAATCTGCTTACAATCCGGCACTTGGGACCACTTCCGCGACTTACAAAGCCGCCTCTGGGCTGTTAATTCACCCCAGAGGCGGCTTTATAGCTGCACATCGGTATATAACTAGCACCCTATAGCAGACAAAAACAGGCCGCAGCCCATGGCGGCGGCCTGTTTAGAGTCCAAGAGAGGTGCTACGCGCTGTAACCCATCGCTTGCAGAACAAACATGACGACCGTCAGCACCGTAATAACGCCGATAGTCGCCCAAGTGAGCACATTCCACACACGGCCGTTGCGGTTGGCGCCCATAATGTGTCGATCGGCGGCAATAACCACCTGGAACACCAGAACCACGGGCAGCAACACGCCGTTGATGACCTGCGAGGTCATCATAATCTGGAACAGGTCGACGCCGGGCATGAGCACCAGCACGGCAGAAATGCCAATGATTGCCGTAATGATGCCGCGATAGACCGGGGCCTCGTCCCAGCTGCGATCGGCACCGCGTTCCCAGCCAAACGCCTCGCAGATAGCGCTGGACGTAACGCCCGGCAGCACACAGGCGGCCAAGAAGCTCGCCGCGACCAGGCCCGAGGCAAACAGCACCGTGGACCACTGGCCCGCAATGGGCTCCAGCGCGCGGGCAGCGTCTGCAGCATCGCTAATCTGAATGCCCGCGGGGAACAATACCGTACCGGTCGTGATGATAATAAAACCGGCAATGACATCGGCGGCAATCGAGCCGCTCACGGTATCGATGCGCTGCAACACGATATCGTCCTCGCCCGCATTCTTATCGACCACGTTGTTCTGTGCCAAGAAAATCATCCAGGGCGCGATGGTGGTACCGATCGTCGCGACCACAAGCGACACGTAGCTGGGGTCATTTTGAATGTTGGGTACAACCAGATCGACCGCCACCTCGCCCCAACTGGGACCAGCCATAATTGCAGCGACAATGTAGGTCACAAACACACAGCTCACCAGTAACAGAATCTTCTCGATGCGCTGGAAGCTACCCGACATGGTAAGCATCCAAACCATCAGCGCCACAAGCGGCACCGAGATGCTCGCCGGCACGCCAAAGAGGGCAAGGCCGCTCGCGATACCCGCAAACTCCGAAATGGTCACGGCTGTGTTGGCAATCAGCAGCGCCGCCATGGCCAGCACGCTCTTGCGCACGCCAAAGCGCTCGCGAATGAGCGAGGCCAGGCCCTTGCCCGTCACGCAGCCGCAACGCGCCGCGGTCTCCTGCGTCACGATGAGCAGCACGGTCATGACGGGAAGCATCCAGAGCATCTTGTAGCCATAGCTGGCACCGGCGCTGGAATACGTGGCGATGCCGCCGGCGTCATTGCCCGAAAGCGCCGCCAGAAGGCCAGGGCCCATGGCACCAAAGATGGCCGCGATGGTCAGCTTTTGCTTGGTGCCCTGCTTTTGCTTGCTATTTTGCACGCGACCACCTAACCCATGACCGACATGGTGAGCAGCACCGCAGCGGCACAGTATGCCACGCACGAGATCATGACGGCAATGACGTTCATGGCGGTACCCGACGTATTGAGGTCGTGCTCGTCACGCCAGAACAGCACCATCAGGTAAATCACAGCGCTCATGTTACCAATCAGGCAGACGATGGCCGCGATGTTAAAGCAGCCGGTAAAGAGCTGCTCCTCAAGCATGGGCGCGTCGGGGAACGCCGTGGTGCGCACCAGCTGAGCGCACAGGTAGGTCACGAGCGACAGGATCAGGCCCATGCCCGTGCTCTGGAAGAAGAATCCCAGATACGGCTTGGGTTCATCGTCATGGCCGTCGTACTCCAGGAAGTAGTTCTTGACGAACGACACCATACGCGAGGCAGCCAGCAGCACGAGCGGCATGGCGCACATGGGGAACACCACCAGATGCGCGGAGCCCAGCGCCGTCCCCAGCACTGCCGCCATGATGCACGAGGAAATGCCCCACACGACAACCCAGTACTGGCGATGCACAAACCAGCTGAGCACATTCGTCGAGTCGTCGGACGCGCTATCGCCCGAGCCGACGCCTGCGATCTGCAGGTCCTCCTGGTGCTCCTCGGCGATAACGTCCATGGCGTCGTCGAAGGTCACAATGCCCAAGATGTGGCGGTTCTCATCGCAAACGGGGATGGCGACCAGGTCGTACTTGGTCATCTCGTCCGTTACGTCTTCCTGGTCCTCGTCGGGCGACACATAAACCAGGTCGCGGTAGGCCAGCTGGCCCAGCGTGGCGTCGCGGTCGGCCACGATCAGCGTGCGCAGCGAGAGCACGCCGGTCAGCATACCGCTCGGATCCTCGGTATAGACGTAGTAGACGCTTTCGAAATCCTCGTCGAGCTTGCGGATCGCCTCGATGGCGTCACCGACCGTCGCCGTGGCGGGCAGGGAGACAAACTCCGAGGTCATAATGCGACCGGCAGTGTTTTCCTCATAGCCCAGCAGGTTACGAATCGCCTTCTCCTCCTGAACGCCCATCAGGCGCAGAAGCTTCTCGGCCTTCTCGTAATCGAGCTCGTCGATCAGGTCGGCGGCGTCGTCCGGGTCCATCATGGCCAGCATCGACGACGCATCCGTGTCGGACAGGCCCTCGAGCATCTCGGTCATGAGCTCGTCGTCATCGAACTCCGAGATGGCCTCGGCGGCCTGGGCGGTGTCGAGCTGCGCGAACACCTGCGCGCGCAGGCGAGGATCGAGCTGCTCGATAATGTCGGCAATGTCGGCAGGATGCAGCTCGCCGAGCGTCTTATGCGACACCGACAGCTGGATGTTCTTAGTCGAGCGATCGAGCAGGTCCATGTAGGACCAGGCGATGATGTCCTCGCCGAGCGGTTTGCCCAGGTGCTTCATAAAGCCCTCGACGACATGTTCAAGAGCGGGGCTGATTGCGCGCAGCAGACCGCGGGCACCGACTTCGGCACCCAGCAGGCGCAGCTGATTTTCGCCTGACATGGAAAACTTGATGTCGTTTACGCGCACGACCTTCATGCCCTGCGTGTCGACGATTTGTTTGTTGAGCACGTCGCGCGCGAGCAAAAGTTCGGTCGGCTGCAGGTACGAAAAACGGATTTCGGTAGCCGACGTCTTAAGGTATACGCCCGTCTCGTCGATACGGTCGACCCATTTTCGCCAGCTGATCATAAACGGCGTCTTGCCGGGACCGCGGAACGCGAGCGACGTCACGTGCGGAAAAACTTCGCCGGTAGCAATGCCAAAATCGTTCACAACGCCGAGCTTTTCGCCATCGACGTCCAAGACCGGCAGCTTGAGCATCTCACTCAGATAATTCACTGGTGCTCCCCATCATTATTCCCTCGGACCGTGGCCATGCCGGCGCGCCATCCGTGGACTTTTAGATATGTATACGCATGCGCGGGCGGCACACCGCTCGGCGCTCACACCCCGTGCATGCGCAAGAAGCACCTGCAAGGGGTCATCGACTGTATGGTCGAGGTTTGGATTTCACCTGCAACCTTTCTCTTGACCCTTGTTATCCGCAGTAACTATAGCATCAGCATCGCGCCGTGACGCCAAATTTATGCTCCAAACATCGCAGGCATACCAAACGCTGACGCATCCGTGACATAGTCGTTTAAGAACGTCCCCCATGACTAGTCTGTGGTGTCGTTATCTTCGGCGAGCTGGGGAAACACGGCGTTCTTGGGCATGGAAGTCTTCGTTAGCGAGCTGAGTTTTTTGCTCAGCGACGTATCCGTCTTAACCAAATCGCTCAGCGTCACGATCTTGTAGCCCTTGGCGACAAGGCCATCGATGATCTGCGGCAGCGCTTCGAGCGTCTGTTCGGAGCACTCGTCGCTATCGGTGAACAAAACAATGTTGCCCGGAGTCACCGATTCGAGCACGGTCGAAACCTGTTCGTCGGCGCCGTTGAGCAGCCAGTCGCCCGAATCGACATTCCACGAGACCACGGCAGACACCAGGTCCATCGCATCGATCCAGTTTTGCTCGTCAAACGCGGCGTAGGGAGCACGCAGCAACATCGTCTCGACGCCGGTCGCCGACTTAATCGCCTCGGTGCCCTTCGTGATCTGCTTGCGCACCGCCTCGCGATCCTTGCCCTTGAGCGAATCATCGCTGTAGCTGTTGGAGCCGATCTCGCATCCGGCATCGACAATCGCTTTGGCAGTAGCGGGCGAGGCTTCCGCAGCATCGCCCGAAAGGAAGAACGTCGCCGTGACGCCCTTTTCCTTGAGCACCTGCAAGACCTGCTTGGTCGCGCCGCTCGGACCCTCGTCAAATGTCAGGGCCACGTACTTTTCGTTGCCCTTGGGCGCTACGCTCGCGCACTCGACTACACAGTCGGTGGCGGGCACGACCTCGCCGCGGTCCTGCGTCTTGCCCGACTGCTCGCCGACCCATACCTCGGAGCGGCCCCGAACGCCCCAGGTTTTAACGTATTCGATAGCGCCCGTGCCCTCGACCTTCAACTTGGGCTCAATGGTCGTGACCTGGACCTCGTGCTTCTCGTACGTGTCGCGGCCGTCTTTGACCGTCACTTTCTCGCCGCCCGTTAGCTCGCGGCTATTCCACTTGCCCTGCTTCACCCGTTTGCCGTCCACCTTCACCGACAGCTTTTCGCCGCCACGGCGGGTAAGCACGCTATCGTCGACAGCCAACAAGTCGCCGGCATCGTAGGTGTCGGTCAGGCCTTGATCATCGATAAGGTTCTGCAACGTGGAGCCCACGCGCACCGAAGCCTGCTCCCCATTGAGCACAATGTCCACGCTGCGATTGACATAGCCCACGACGGCAGCGATAAACAGCACGAGCGCACAGCCGACAGCGATGAGCGCATAGGGCAGGCGGGACGGTCGGCGCGGTGAGCGCCCGTTGCCGATGCGCGCGCTGCGATCGCTAAACCCACGGCTATGGTTGAGGTACATCGCGCCGGGTTTACGGCGACGTCGACGCTGACCGCTGGGCAGCTGCCCCAGGTCTCGTCGCGCCGTCGGACGCGCACCCGAGCGCCCGTTTAAGTTAGATCCGTTTTGGCGCATGTGCCCTCCCCCATAAACACAGCGAGCCGGAGCAACATGTCTCCGGCTCGCCCCCCGTCATTTGGTACGTCGCTATTTGCTAGCTTTTGACGAGCCCCCGCTCGCCTTTTGATATTCGTCCTTAAAGGCCTTGAACATACCGCGCGTCTTGCCGAGCTGCTTGCCCAGTGCGCGACTTCCCTTGTCCACGGCGGCCGATCCCTTGTCATCGAGCACCTTGGCGCCCTTCTTGACCTTATCGCCCACCACGACACTGGCCTCGGCAGCCTTGGCGGCCGCGCCACCCGAATACCCGAGCGACTTGACCTCGTCCGAGACAATCATCGCGCCGTTCTCGTAGCCGCGCAGCATCGTCGGCGGCATCTGTGTGTCGCCCACCAGCACACTCGAGGCAGTGCCGGCGGTCACGTAGAACGTCTGCACGATACCCGAACGCGGCTTGAACTCAACGTCCGAGCAGTAGCCCACGACGTCGCCCGATTCCGTGCGCACGTCCATGCCAACCCAGATGATGCAATCGTCCAGGTTGATATCGAGGCGCTTGGCCGCGGCGGCATCGTAGGTGCCCTTGACATCGTCGACCGCGACAGCACCCTCATAGACGCCGATGGCATCGAGCGCCACAAATCGATCGGGGCGCTCGATCATGCCCGCGATATCGGACTGGCGAACCATAAAGCCCACCACGCGCGTACCGCCCGGGGTAAAGACCGGAAAGTGAATCTTGCCGAGCTTTTTGGGGCTGCGCGGCGTGCCGTCCTTTTTGGTGCGCTTGTCTTCGGCAGGCTTACGATAAACCTTGACGCCGACAAAATCCCCTGCGCGCATTATGCCTCGGTCGAGGGCTCCGTGGCCTCGGTGTCGGCCTCAGTGACGTTCTCGACCACGACGTCGGCAGCGGGCGTCACGTTGCCGCCCGAGATGGCGTCGTTGAGCTGCTCGCGAAGCTGGTCCATGCGCTCGCGGGCCAGGTCGACCTTGGCGCGCAGGTCATCGGTCTTGGCGTCGACCATCGGACCAAAGTCGTTGACCGCGGCACGAGCCTCCTCGGCACCGTGCTCGTAGGTGTCGCGCA
The DNA here is from genome assembly GCF_050313455.1 of Collinsella sp. SGI.180. Taxonomy (NCBI): domain Bacteria; kingdom Bacillati; phylum Actinomycetota; class Coriobacteriia; order Coriobacteriales; family Coriobacteriaceae; genus Collinsella; species Collinsella sp. SGI.180. The sequence goes on along the minus strand of NZ_JBNPLL010000024.1, from coordinate 11,049 downwards.
TGTTGTCCCAGGCATCGTTGGCGATATCGGCGGCCATGGCACGGGTCTCGGCACCCGAGCGCGGGGCCAGAGCAACGCCGATGATAGCGCCGGCGGCAGCGCCAAAGAGCGCACCGGAAACAAAGCTGAAAGTCTTTCCCATGATCATTCCTCTCCTGCGGGCACCTCAATGCCCACCGTTTGAATGCTGTCCATTATACCCGCAGCGCAACACTTGCCGTCGCGCTCATCTGCGTACGGTAAAAGCGCAGGTACATGATGGTGATAAGCGAGTGAGCCTACTCCTGCGGCATGGCAGGCATGGCCACCGTGGCGGCCGGGTCCTCGCCGGCGCCATCAACGAGCGGAAGCGCACCTTCCTGTGCGGGGCCTGCCGGAACCGTCGCCGCGCCACCGTAGACGGCAGCGGGGGCCTCGTGGCTCTCGGCGGTCGCGCCCTCGGTATCGATTGCCTCCTGCAGCTCATCGTCAAAGCTCGGGACACCCTGGGGCTCCGCGGGCTCGGACTCGACAGCTTCCTCAGCAGCTGCCTCGACGCCGGGTTCGGAATCGGCAGGAGCCTCGCCTTCGGCCCCGTCCTCGGCGTTTGCGGCGGCGATGGCCTCGTGCGGATCCTTGCCCTCGGCCTCGGCGCGCATACCCAGCACCAGGTTGCGCAGGCCCGCGACCGTGCCCTCCACGTCAGGGGCAGGCTGGTCGGCGTGCAGATAAGCCCAGTCCATCATAAAGGTCGCCGAAGACAGCGCGCCGATGGCCAGCGCGTCATCGGGGCATGAAAGCTCAACCTCAAAGACACGCTCATCGTGCTCGCTTACGCGGGTACGGCCGCACGAAATGCTGCCGGCGAGACCGGTCTCGTTCATGAGCTCCACTGTCACGTGCTCAAGCAGATGGCAAAGCTCGGTCTGGCCCATGCAGTCCTGGAATTCACGACCGGAATCGCCTAGGCACAGGTGCTTGGCAATCGCGGGCACCAGGTAGTACACGCGCGCCGTGGCCTCGATGTCCTCCGAGGTCATGAGCGGCATGCCGGGGTTCACCAGCACATGCGCGCAGATCTTGTCCTCGCTGACGGTGACCTTAAGGATGTTGAACAGGCCTGCCATAACTCTCCCCTACTCTTCCTTGCCCTACTCGTCGCCGTCGTGCGGGCCCGCAGAGCCCGCGCCCGGCGTCGCCGGCTTATCTGCCGAGGACTCGGAATCCTTCTTATCGGTTTCGGCCGGAGCGATCACGCGAATAAGCGAGATGCGCTGGCCACGCATCGACTGCACCTTGAACTTGTACCCTGCAACCTCAAACACCTCTCCGATGTCGGGCACCGAGTCGCAAAGTTCCAAAATCCAGCCGGCGATGGTCTCATAATCATCGCTTTCCTCGAGCGGCCAACCAAGCTCAATCGCATCATCGCACGAAAAACGCCCATCGACGAGCCACTCACGGCGCGAAAGACGCGTGAGGTACTTGTTGTCGGGGTCGAACTCATCCTCGATCTCGCCCACGATCTCCTCGACGATGTCCTCGATGGTAATGATGCCGGCCGTGCCGCCGTACTCGTCCACGACCACCACGATCTGGTCGTGCGAAGTCTGCATCTCGGACAGCAGCGGCAGGATGTCCTTGGTGTCGGGCACAAAGGTGGCATCGCGCAAATAACCGGCGATGGGCTGGTCGCCCTCGCCGTCGAGCGAGGGCTGAATCAGGTCCTTGATGTGCGCGATGCCCGCCACGTTGTCGGGATCTTCGTGATAGACGGGGATGCGGCTAAAGCCGGTCTGGCGCATAGTGGACAGCACGTCGGCGACCGTCTCGTCGTCCTCGCACATGGTGGTGTCCACGCGCGGCACCATGACCTCGCGGGCAACGGTATCGCCCAGGTCGAAGATCTCGTGGATCATACGCTTTTCCTCGTCGAGCAGGTCGTCCTGCTCCGAGACCATGTACTTAATCTCTTCCTCCGAGACGTTTTGGCGATCGTCGGCGCTCTTGATGCGCAGGATGCGGGCCAGGCCATCGGAGCAAGCGCCAGTCAGCCAAACGAGCGGACGGGCGATCTTTTGGAAAAACGACAACGGCCCCACGACCTGCTTGGACACGCCTTCGGCATTGGCCAGACCAATGCGCTTGGGCACAAGCTCGCCAATCACGATGGACACAAAGGCGACCGCAACGGTGATGATGACCGGCGCCAGTCCGCGCGCGATGGCAGAGAGCGGCGCGATGCCAAAGCTCATGAGCCACGTGGCGAGCGGGTCGGACAGGCTCGTCGAGGCGACGGCGGACGAGGCAAAGCCCACGAGCGTGATGGCGACCTGGATGGTGGCGAGCAGCTGGTCGGAGTCGGCAGCCAGCTTAACGGCGCGCTCGGCGCGTTTGTCGCCTTCCTCGGCCTCGTGCTCCAGCACGGCGCGCTTTGCCGTGGTGAGCGCCATCTCGGACATAGAGAAGTAGCCGTTGATGAGGGTCAAAACGAGGGTGGTGATAAGGGAGATGGTTATGTCCATCGGGAGTTTCTCGAACCTCCAAGATTCGGGACGTTAGGTAGTAAGCGTAGATAACGGATAGGGCAGTTGCGTCCGGCGGCCGCTTGGATGGGTCCGCAGGCACAGACGTGATCGCTAGATTACGAAGAGGATCACCGCCATGAACTGGAAGATACTGCCGGCGAGCACCCACAAGTGAAACACACTGTGCAGGTAGCGCACGTTTTTAGCGATGTAGAACGGCACGCCCACGGTGTAGCACACGCCGCCGACAGCGAGCAGGGCAAGTGCCACGGGGTTGAGCAGCGACACGAGCTCGGGCAGCTTAAAGACGACGAGCCAGCCCATCAGCAGGTAGACCAGACCGCTTACCCAGTGCGGTTGACGCTCGCGCATAAAGCACTCGAGGGCGATGCCGATAATGGCGATGGCCCATACGGCAAAGAACAGCATAGGGCCGCCGTCGTTTGCGAGCGTGATGAGGCAAAACGGCGTATAGCTGCCGGCTATGAGCAGGTAGATGCAGCTATGGTCGATGATGCGAAACACGCGCTTGGCGCGTGCGGGCTGAATCGCGTGGTAGAGCGTAGAGGCTAGGTATTCGAGGATAATACTGACGCCATAGACAATCGCCGCGGCCATGTGGGCTGGGCCTCCGCCGCGAAGAGCGGAAAATACGATCAGGAGCACCAGGCCCGCGATGCCCAGCAGGCAACCGACACCATGGGTGACGGAGTTCACGATCTCCTCACCCACCGTGTAGTGTGGAACGGCCGCGGTCTTGGGTCGCGGCTTAGAACTGTCGCTCGAATCGGACATGCCGGTTACATCCTCCAACGTAAAGAGTTCTCAACACTATATCAAAGCGTCTGGGTACGTGCGAAATTTGCACCATACGTGACCCCTTGTTTACCCATTCTTTGCTTGTTGACGCATCAACGGCGAACAATCATGGTTGGTTACAGCGCTGGAGGACCGTTTTGGCTCCCGCCTTCGGAAGTATGCGGCAAAATCTGGAACTGCCGACCAGACCGCAGTTTTACCAACAATTTATCAGGGGTTTTGTTGCCAAAAACGCCTTGTGGTCGGCGGTATTCGACTTTTCCCCGCACTTCCGAAAAGCCGCCCGTGAGCGCTGTGCTCGCGAGCGGCTTTTGCTCGAATTACTCCACAAAGGCGCTTGTATTGTCCAATAGCTAGGCGCTATTTGACCTCGATAAGCTCGTACTTGCTCGTGCCCAGGCCGATCTTCTCGGCGTGCGCGATGCACGCGCGCCAGTCGGTGTCGGGATGCGTGATGCAGAAGGGGTCACGCGCCTGCTCGCCCTCCAGATGCTCGTGGTTATGCTCCATCTTGGCCGCGCTATCGGTGAGCTCGGTGTTGGGCAGCGGCTCGGACGCCATGACGGCATCGGCACAGGCCTGGTCGATGGCGACCGGGTCGAAGCTCGCGAACATGCCGATATCGTTGACGATAGGCGTATCGTTTTCGGGATGGCAATCGCAGTTGGGGCTGATATCCATGGCAAGCGAGATGTGGAAGCTCGGGCGGCCGTCGACGACGGCCTTGGTGTACTCGGCGATCTTGCAGTTGAGCACGTCGGCCGCGGCGTCATAGACGGGCTTGATGGCGTCCTGGTTGCACACGCCGATGCAGCGTCCGCAGCCCACGCAGCGATCGTGGTCGATGGCGGCCACGTGCACCGTACGAGTAGCGCCGCTGGCAAGCTCGCGCTCGCGGGTGTCGTCGAACGAGATAGCGTTGTGCGCGCAGATCTTTTCGCAGGCACGGCAGCCAATGCAGTGCTCGGTCGCGACGTTCGGCTTGCCGGCGGCATGCTGCTCCATCTTGCCCGCACGGCTACCGCCTCCCATGCCCAAGTTCTTCATGGCGCCGCCAAAACCGGCCTGCTCATGGCCCTTAAAGTGGGTGAGGCTAATCACGATATCGGCATCCATGAGCGCCTGGCCGATCTTGGCCTCGCGCACGTACTCGCCGCCCTCGACCGGGACGAGCGCCTCGTCGGTACCCTTGAGACCGTCGGCGATGATGATCTGGCAACCCGTGGCATACGGGGTAAAGCCGTTCTGATAAGCGGTATCGATGTGCTCGAGCGCGTTTTTGCGGCTACCGACATAGAGCGTGTTGCAGTCGGTGAGGAAAGGCTTGCCACCCAGCTCCTTCACGACATCCGCGACGGCGCGGGCGTAGTTGGGGCGCAAAAAGCTCAGGTTGCCCAGCTCGCCAAAGTGAATCTTGATAGCGACGAACTTGTTCTCAAAGTCGATCTGCTCAATACCGGCGCGGCGGATGAGGCGCTTGAGTTTGTCGAGCTGGCTCTCGCGAGCATGCGTACGCAAGTTGGTGAAGTACACCTTAGCGGGTGCTGCGGGTGAAGTTGCGGTCATAGATCTATCCCCTCGGTCTATATGGCGTTACAGACATAGAGGATGGTACCCGTTAAAGCGGGGTCAATGTCAAGTACAGCGCCTAGTCATTGGGGACAGACTTAAATGACTGAAACCACTCATTGGGGACGGACTTAAATGAGTGCCTCGCCACCCGGCAGTTAGGGACGTTCCTTTCCTGCCGGCAGCTGGGGACAGTCCTTGGCAACCCTGCCGGCGAGCCGGCGAATCGGCAAAGACTGTCCCCGATGACTAGTCGTTTAAGTCTGTCCCCAATGAGCACTCTTGGTCGTTTAAGTCTGTCCCCAATGAGCACCCAATGACTAGGTAGCTAGGCGTGGGCTTTGGCGCGTGCGAGGGCTAGGCCTACGGCGGCGATGGCCGCGGCAAAGAGCACCGTGACACCGAGGTCGCAGGCGATGTCTCCCAGCACGGTGGACGTCAGGTCCGACGAGAGCGCCTTGCCGATCGCGTCGTTCACCCAAAACGTCGGTACAAAGTGCGCCACCGTCTGAACGGCCGGGCCCATCAGCGACAGCGGCATCCAGGCGCCGCCCAAAAACGTCATGAGCATGCCAAGCAGGTTGCCCACACCGTTGAGCAGCTCCTCGCGCGCGCCCAGGCTCGACAACGCAAAGCCAACGGCCAGCGGCGTACACGCCAGGGCAAACGTTGCCGCCAGCGCCAGGCATACACGACCCACGCCGACCTCGGCGACCGCGCCGGCAAAGCCCACGACGCCCATCATGCTCGACACAAACCAGATGCAGACGGCGAGCACGGCAGCGGCCGCAAACACGGCAAGCGAGCGCTGACGCTCGGAGACCGGACTGGCCTCCATGCGACGCACGCGCTCGGGCTCGTTCATGCCCGAGAACACCAGCCCCACCGATACGATGACCGACGAGATAATCGCGTACGTGCCAAAGTTGAAGTACGACTCAAGCGTGGCGGCGGCTGTCGAGTCGACCTTGACCTGCTCGATCTCGACCTCCGCGCGCTTGGCGGCGGCATGCTCGGCGGCCTTGGCGACGTCACCGTCGGAGGCAGTAGGATCAAGTGCGGCCGCAGCGCCCGCGAGCGAGATCCAGCGTGAGGCCTCGGCAGACGAAAGCGCCGCCGCCATGGTGCCGGCACCGTAGGTCACATCGAGCTTGGGCAGGGACTCCCCCGCTCTGGCGGCTGCAACGAGGTCGTCCTCAAACCCCTCCGGGATAAAGAACACGCAGTCGGCGCTGCCCTTGGCGCTGTTGCTCTTGGAGAGCGCGTCCGCAAGGTCGTAGGTGTCCTCGCCGATACCCGTGACCAGATCAAAGCGCGAGCCCAGGTGCTTGGTAAGCGCACGCGAAAGGTCGCTGTCGTCGCGGTCGACCACGATCACGTTGGTGTCGTAGGGCTCGTACTCGGTGAGCTGCGACGAGTTCCAGCTCACCGATGCCGCGATGAATACGCCCATGAGCGAGATGAACACCGTATAGATGAGCAGGTAGAACGGGTGCGCCAGTGCCATGCGAAGCGCGGTCTTAAAGGTGCTCATAGCGGCTCCTTCCAAAGATCAGCGTGGCGGCGGCAACGAACAGCAACGCCATAAGGGCCAGCGCGCCAGCGCGAACGGCAAAGGGACCCAGGTCCTCAAAGAAATACAAGCGGTTGAACATGTCGCAGATGAGCTTGACGGGATTGAGCCAACTCTCGGCCGGGCAGGCGCGGGCGACGTCGTCGGCAAGCGCCATCGCCGGCTCGCCATAAAGCCCGGCGAACAGGGCACACGTGGTGGCAAAGCCTGTGAGGATGCCCGACTTGGACGCCTTGCCGCCCTTAACGGGAAGCGTGCCCACAAAAAGGCCCAGACCCGTGGCGGCAAGCGCGGACACGGCGCCGCCCACCAGGCAGAGCCCCTCGCGCCCGCCAAAGTCGACCCCCACGACCAGGCGCACGTAGCCGATCGCGATCGTCATCGAGGCAAAGGAAACCAACCACGCGCCCACAAAGATGCCGGCCAGCGACGCCGTCTTGGAAAGGCCACCCACGCAGCGACGCGCACCAAGGCCAGACAGATTGGGCTGCAGGTCGACGACGCTCAAGGCGGCAAACTCGGCAGACATCATCGCGACCAGGCCAAAGAGCGCGTAGTAGTAGATGACCGTGCCATCGGGCGTGGCACGCGTCAGGCTCACACGGCGAGTGCCGCCCTCGAGCGACAGGGCGCGCGCAACCGCCTCCGGGTCGGCGAGCGCCGCCGGGTTGTCCTGGGCAATCTGGCGCATGAGCTCGGCATTTTGCGTATACGAGCTTGCCACCGTCTCCAGGATGCTGCGGTCGGTGAGCACCGACGTCGCACGCGAGCCGTCATAGCTCGAAAGCAACGTGAGTTTGGGCGTGCCCGCGGCATCGACCGCATAGATGCCCGCGACCTCGCCGGCCTTAAGAGCACGGTTCGCATCGACTGCATCGTCGCACTCGTGGATCTCGAGCAGTTGGTCGTCGCCTTCCTTGGCAAGCGACGTCGCCACGTCCTTAAAGGTCGAGGCGCTCCAGGCCTCATCCGCCACGACGGCCACCGGCACCGGATCGACCGTGCCGTCGGAGCTCAGATTCGCAAACATAAACATGAACATCGTGGAAAGCGCGACGGGAAAGATCGCGCCCCAAACCCACGTGCTCGGCCGACGCAGCAGCGTCTTGACCGTAATGATAATGGTGTTGAACATGGCCGCCCCCTAGTCGCGCAGCTCGCGGCCGGTGATCTCGAGGAACACGTCGTTGAGGGTCGGCGGCTCGCTCCACACGCGGCCGAGCGCAACGTCGGCGGCGCGCAGCGTGTCGAGGATGTCGACCAGATTGTGCGGGCTCGCTTCGCAGGTGCAGACGAGCTCGCCGCCGGAAAGCTCGACGCTGAGCACGTGCTCGAGGGCGCGCAGTCGCTCGACCGTGGCGAGCTCGACGGCGCCGACCTCGACGGTCACACGCTCACCCATCTGAATCATGCGCTTGAGCTCGTCGTTGGTGCCCTGCGCCAGCACGCGCCCGCCGTCCATGATCATGATGCGGCTGCAGATCTGCTCGACTTCCTCCATGTAATGGCTGGTATACACCACCGTGGCGCCTTCGTCGCGCAGGCGGCAGATACCCTCCAGGATGGCGTTTCGGCTCTGCGGGTCGACGGCCACCGTGGGTTCGTCGAAGAAGATGAGCTCGGGCTTGTGCGCGATGCCGCAGGCGATGTTGAGGCGACGCGCCAGACCGCCCGAGAGCTTTCCGGGGCGAAACTTGGCAAAGTCGCCCAGCCCGACAAAGTCGATGGCCTCGTCGACCAGCGCGCGACGGCGCTTGCGGTCGTTGACGTAAAGGCTGCAGAAATAGTCGATGTTCTCGCGGACGGTAAGCTCGTCAAACGCCGCAACTTGCTGCGGGACCACGCCGATGCGGCGCTTGAGGTCGTAACGCGTGGGCGTCATGGGCTCGCCGAACAACTCGATGGTGCCTTTATCGTAGGCGAGCAGCTGCAGAATGCAGTTGATGGACGTGGTCTTGCCCGAGCCGTTGGGGCCCAGCAGGCCAAAGATCTCGCCGGGGGCTATGTTCAGGTTAAAGTGGTCGAGCGCGATAAGATCGTCGTAGCGCTTGACGAGGTTTTCGACGTGGACGATGTCTGTCATGAGGTGGCCCTTCTGTTGATTTCGGCCCGGTACGATTGCATCATCGCAGGAGCCGCCGGCGCGCACCAGTGAGCTTTGTCACGAGTGCGGCGGGGGCGGGCGGGAGGAATGTCACGGTTGCGGCACCTGAGCAATCGTCGCGCGCACCATCGCGTACAATACCCGTATGAACAGGCTATTCGACAAATCGATCATGCTGGCGTGCTGTATCGCGGCCGCTCTGGGCCTTGCTGTGGATGCTTGCTTGGTCGCGGCGTTTTGTCTTGGCGTCGCAGTCGCCTCGCTTACGGAAATTGCGCAAGGCGAACGTGCCCGCCGCGCCGGTGAGGCCGCGAGCTACGCTTACATTATGGTGACCGTCTTTGTGCCGTCGTTTGTGCCGTTTGCGCCCCTCGCCCTCTATGACATCGCGCGATACGTGCGCCGTGAACACGTTTGGGTCGCGCTGGGCGCCGGCGCCATCTTTGTCTGCGCACTCGTCGCATATGCCCACGCCGGCGCGCTTCCCACCCGTGCGCTGCTGTTGACCGCCATCCTTTCAGTCGCCGCCACCTTGCTGTCTCTGCGCACCGCTCAGCTGGAGCGCGAGCAGGAGCGCATGCGTCGCACCCGCGACGAGCTGCAGGAGCGAGCCCTCGCGCTCGAGGCGCGCAACCGCGACCTTGCCGACCGCCAGGACTACGAGGTCGAGCTCGCAACGCTCGCCGAGCGCGCCCGCATCGCACGCGAGATCCACGATAACGTGGGGCACCAGCTCACGCGCGCCTCGCTGCAAACCGAGGCCCTACGCGTGGTCCACGCCAACGAGCCCGGCGTCGCCGCCGACTTCGCTGACGTCAAGCGCACCGTGGACGAAGCGCTTCAGCTCGTGCGCTCGAGCGTCCACGCGCTCAACGACAACGCGGCGAATCTCTCCGTACAGCTCGAGCGCATCGTGGAGGGCGCGCGCTCAGATGGCGGGCCGCAGATTGAACTTGAGGTTTTGGCCGAGCATGCGCCCGCAAATGTCGCCAACTGCTTTACGGCGGTCCTGCGCGAGGCGCTCTCCAACACCATGCGCCACGCTTGCGCCCAGACCGTCACCGTACGATGCATGGAGCATCCGTCGTTTTACCAGCTCATCGTTACCGACGATGGCGCGGGCGGGGTCCAAGCAAGCGGCCGCGGCACCGCAGAGGGCATGGGGCTCGGCTCCATGCGCGAGCGCGTCGAGGCGCTTGGCGGCACCTTCACCGCCGGCCCGCGCGCCGGCACCGGCGGCTGGCGTGTGTTTGCCACCGTTCCCAAACAGCAAGGAGATGAGGTCCGATGAGGCTCATCGTTGTCGACGACGACCGCTTGGTGGTCGATTCGCTCAAGATAATCCTGGGCGCCCAGCCGCAGATCGAGGTGGTGGGTACCGGCGCCGACGGCAACGACGCAGTAGCTCTTTATGCCGAACACGCACCCGATATTGCGCTGCTCGACATTCAGATGCCGGGGCGCGACGGGCTTTCGGCGGCCCGCGAGATCCTTGAGCGCGACCCTGCGGCGCGCGTGGTATTTCTGACGACATTCTCGGATGACGAGTACATTGTGTCGGCGCTCAAACTGGGTGCCCGCGGCTACCTGATCAAAACCGATGTCGCCGCCATCCCGCCGGCGTTGGTCCAGGTCATGGACGGTAAACGCGTGCTCGAGGGTAAGGCGATCGAGGATATCGACTTTGATGGGGCGGGCGTCGAGGTGGGCACGACCCGCCGGCCCGCGGCCTTCGTCAGCCTGACCGACCGCGAGTTCGAGGTCGCCGAGCTCATTGCCCGCGGCCTCGATAACAAGGAGATTGCCGCCACCGCCTATATGGGCGAAGGCACCGTGCGAAACCACATCAGCTCAATCCTGGCCAAAATGGGCCTGCGCAACCGCACCCAAATCGCCATCGCCTACCTGCGAGGGTAGTTGCCCGAAGACCGACCGCCCCGACATAACAAAATGTCTGCTACCGATTTAATGCCATTTCAAAACTATGCCGGTTTACGGGGCCAAACTCAGGACCCCCATCCATACCCGCGTTTTCTGTAAAATGACGGCTCGTCTACCTGCGGTTTTATTTTCACGAATATCAGCATGGTTGGGGACTCGTGACTCAGCCCCGTAAACCGGCCTAGTTTTGTCCGAGCGGCCACGTCAAGTGTCTCCGCAAGCCGCTTCAAGCCAAAAATGATCCGTTTTCCTCCGTCCCCAAGGGATCAGCCGGAACCGCTCCACGAAATCGGCCCATCTACTACGTTTAACTCGATACCCCTGACCATACCTTCGTTTTGAGCAAAACCGCAGGCGTTCTACCTGCGGTTTTGTTTTCGCGTTTTTTGACATGGTTGGGGGTAAGGGACTAAACGTAGTAGATGGGCCGGTTTCGTGGCGAGCCCTCCTCGCCTACGCACAAAAGCGCCGCCACGGAGGAGGGAGATACGGTTACGATGACGGCTATGACGACGGCTATCAGAACAACGGCTACA